>JANMHL010000080.1:0-3373 GCA_031375125.1 Novosphingobium sp.
CTCAAGCCGGAGGCGCTGAGCGTCAAAGTGGCGGGCGAGGATATCTCGACGATTACCAGCCTGTCAGTCGCCGCGGCAGTCGTCTGGTTCGAAGAGTTGAACGACCAGCTGACCAATCAGCAGCAACAGATCGCCAAGGCAATTCTGAAGGAGATCAACGAACGGCTTGGTTTCCTTAATAATGTCGGGCTCGATTACCTCAACCTCAACCGCACTTCAGGTACACTGTCCGGCGGGGAATCGCAGCGGATCCGGCTGGCCAGCCAGATCGGCAGCGGCCTGTCGGGCGTGCTCTATGTGCTGGACGAACCAAGCATCGGCCTGCACCAGCGCGACAACGACCGGCTGCTCGAAACGCTGAAGCGGCTGCGCAATCTGGGCAATACGGTGATCGTGGTCGAGCATGACGAAGACGCGATCCGCCATGCCGATTACATCGTCGATCTGGGCCCCGGCGCGGGTGTCCACGGCGGTGAAATCGTCGCGCAGGGGACGCTCAAGGATATCCTCAAAAGCAAAGCCAGCCTGACCGGGCAATACCTCTCGGGCGCGCGGCGGATCGAGGTTCCGGCGAAGCGCCGCAAAGGCAACGGCCACAAGCTCACCGTCCATGGCGCGCGGGCCAACAACCTGAAAAACGTCACCGTCAGCCTGCCGCTCGGCACCTTCACTTGCGTCACCGGCCTGTCGGGCAGCGGCAAAAGCAGCCTGGTGATCGACACGCTGCAGGCCGGGGCCGCGCGCACGCTGAACGGCGCGCGGGTGATCGCGGGCGCGCATGACAAGATCACCGGCCTCGAATTCTGCGACAAGGTTATCGAGATCGACCAGAGCCCGATTGGCCGAACCCCGCGCTCAAACCCCGCCACTTATACGGGCGCGTTCACCCAGATCCGCGACTGGTTCGCCGGCCTGCCCGAAAGCGGCGCGCGCGGTTACAAACCGGGGCGGTTCAGCTTCAACGTCAAAGGCGGGCGCTGCGAAACGTGTCAGGGCGACGGCCTGATCAAGATCGAAATGCACTTCCTGCCCGACGTTTATGTGACCTGCGAGGAATGCCACGGCAAACGCTACAACCGCGAAACGCTCGAAGTGAAATTCAAAGGCCACAGCATCGCCGACGTGCTCGACATGACGATTGAGGACGCCGAGGAATTCTTCAAGGCCGTCCCCCCGATCCGCGACAAGATGCATATGCTGAATGAGGTTGGGCTGGGCTACGTCAAGGTCGGCCAGCAGGCCACCACGCTATCGGGCGGCGAAGCGCAGCGGGTCAAACTGGCCAAGGAGCTCAGCCGCCGCAGCACCGGCCAGACGCTGTATATCCTTGATGAGCCGACCACCGGGCTGCATTTTGAAGATGTCCGCAAACTGCTCGAAGTGCTGCAGCGGCTGGTAGATCAGGGCAATTCGGTAGTGGTGATCGAACACAACCTGGATGTGATCAAGGTCGCCGACTGGGTGGTCGACCTGGGCCCCGAAGGCGGCGTGCGCGGCGGCGAAATTGTCGCCGAGGGGACGCCGGAGCAAGTGGCGGCGAATGCCAAGAGCTTCACCGGCGGTTACCTCGGCCCGCTACTGGCGCGCTGAGCACGGCATCCTGACCAAGCCGGACCGCGCCGATCCCAAAAAAAGGGGGGAAAGGCGCGCGGCCTTCCCCCCCTTAGTCTGCTGGGGAGAGTAGAGCTTAGAAGCGATAGCTGTACTTGACCGCGACCGTTTCGATTTTGTCCTGCATCGGAAAGTGGAAAAAGCCGTCTGACGCAGACGAGCCATTTTGGGTTACTCCGGACGGCCTCAGCAGCACGTGATCCTTGGTGCCAAACTGATAGTGGCTGACCGACAGACCCAGCGACGAGCGCGGGCTGACCGAATAGTCGATCCCAAGCCCCAGCACCCAACCCGAACGGTCGCCGTTGTCGTTAAAGTATTCGGCGGAGCCATCGGTTTCGAAATAGTTGTGCTTGGTGTTCGAGAACGCATAACCGCCGTTGAGGTGGGCGGCGAACTTGCCATCGGTGACACCAACCTTCGCACGAACCGAACCGAGCATCGAGGTGCGCGAACCAATTTTGTAGCTCGGATCGTTCGGGGTGACCTCGGCATAGCTGTCGATCACGCCAAAGTTCACTTCGGCTTCAAGCCCGACCAGCAGTGCGCCGTGGACGGAATTGTAACCGGCATGAAAACCGCCAATCGCGCCCGAGTCTTCCATGCCGAAATCGCGAACGTCGGTGTACCAGCCGTCCGGATCGCTGTGCTTGGTCTGCACGCGGGCGCCGGCTACCTGAACGCCAACATAGACGCCGTCAAAGCTGGAGGCGTCCTGCGCCAGCGCGGGCTGGGCCGCGCCAATGATCGCCGTCGCGGCGAGGGTAAGCTTCTTCATTTTTCGAATTCCTTGGATAGCTTGGAAAATCTTAGCGGTGGGTATGCTCTGCGACGCCGATGCTGCGGTATGCCCGTCAGTCCAAATTGTGGTTCAGTTGCGCTTAGGGGCGCAGGTCCCTGGACAGTGTTGTTGCCTCCCTCGCTTGCTGTTCGCGAAGCCACCCATAGGTCGCCGGGCCGAGCCAAAACTATCGGTGCCACTACCCATATTTCGCAGCGCCATGCCTATTTTTGGTGCGGAAAGGGAGAGCGCGGCCGTGACAAAGGGGCGCGGCGCCACTGCGGCAGGCGCGCTTCGCCGACCAGCGCCGCCAATCGCGCGACGCGATTCCGCTGGGGGAACGGGCAGAGGTTCGGGCGGAGCGCGGGGGATGGCGGGCCGGCTGATGCGGGCCGGGCTGCCGGCGCGCCAAAACCTCCCCAAGCTTGCGCGGGGAGGTGGCGCACACAAGGTGCGTGACGGAGGGCACTCGGCCCGCGCGCCGCGATCGCTCGGTCAGCCGCCTCGGGCGCCTGCCGCCTCCCCGAGCAAGCCCGGGGAGGATGCGCGTGGGGCCTTACTGCGGGCTCGGCGAAGCCTTCGGCTGGGCAGTCTCAGTCACGGTCGGGCCGGGCACCGGCACGCCGATCACTTCGGTCGAAGTCGGCCCGGGCACCGGTACGCCAACCACGGCGGTAGAGGTCGGGCCGGGAACCGGAACCACTACGGTCTCGGTCGATACCGGCGCGGGATTGGTGGTCTCTTGCTTGCAGGCGGCCAGCACCAGCAACGAGCAGCCCAAGGCCGCGATCATGGCAGTTTTACGCATATCAGTCCCCTAAAGGTCGGCACAGAATGGGCCGTATGGGGAAATGCAACCAGGCGCATTTTGTTCCCGCAGGGGACACGCAAAGCAGATCCTCCCCCTTGGGGGAGGGGGACCACCCGCTTGGGTGGTGGAGGGGCACCCGCCCCACAACGCAACCGATCGAGGGGAGGGGG
>JANMHL010000098.1:0-4101 GCA_031375125.1 Novosphingobium sp.
AGCCTGATCGGCAAGCCTCCCCAGAAAAACCAGTTTCGCCGCCATGCTCAGCCGCCGGTGACCGACATATGGCGGGCCAGTGCCGGGGCCTGTCCGGCCCGGTCGATCGCGAAGTGGTGTCGCTCAGGTTTGATCCGCATAGCCTCATCCAGCCCAGAAGACAGCCCCGCCACCGGATCAGCCGAGCGCAGTGCAGCGCGCAAATCAACCTGTTCGCGCCCGCCAAGGCAGGCAAACAGCTGCCCGGTCGCGGTCACCCGCACGCGGTTGCAGCCATCGCAAAAGTTGGCAGTCAGCGGCGTAATCAGGCCGAGCCGCCCGCCGGTTTCGGCCACATCGAAATAGCGCGCCGGACCGCCGCTGCGGTGGTTGCTGGGGGACAGGGTAAACCGCGCCTCCAGTTCGTCCCGAACCGTGCTGAGCGGCAGGAAGTGGTCGAACCGGTCCGCCTCAACCTCGCCCAGCGGCATCACTTCGATCAGGGTCAGGCCGATTTTCTGCCGATGCGCCCAGACCATCAGCTCGGCGATCTCGGCCTGATTGATCCCTTTCAGCGCGACGGTGTTGAGCTTGACGTGCAGCCCCGCCGCCTGTGCCGCCGCGATCCCTTCCAGCACCTGCGGCAAGCTATCGCGCCGGGTCAGCGTAGCGAATTTGGCGCGGTCGAGCGTATCGAGCGAAACATTGACCCGCCGCACGCCTGCCGCGAACAGGTCATCGGCAAAGGCGGCCAATTGCGTGCCGTTGGTGGTCAGGGTCAGTTCGTCCAACCCATCGCCGATTTTACGGCCAAGCGCCCGGACCAGCTCGATCATATCGCGCCGAACCAGCGGCTCCCCGCCCGTTAGGCGGATCTTGGTCACGCCCCGCGCGATAAAGCCCAGCGCCAGCTGGTGCAGTTCTTCCAGGCTCAGCACTTCACTGCGCGGCAGAAAGGTCTGGCGTTCAGGCATACAATAACTGCAACGCAGATCGCAGCGATCCGTCAGCGACAGCCGCAGATAGCTGATCCGGCGCTGGAACTGGTCGATCAAGGGTGCTGCGGTGCTCATCAGGTGACTATACCACCCCAGCGCCATCAAGCGCCAGCAACTGTCCGGTGATGCCCTGACACGGCTCGAGCAGCATCAGCGCCGCGCTTAGCCCCTGCTCATCCTGACAGGCCAGCGCATTGACCCGGCGCGGCGCAAATTCGCGGGCCAGTTCCTGCACCGCCGCCAGCCGCCAGCTGCGGTGGCTATAATCAGCGGTGGGAAAGATCAGCGTCAGGCATTCATCCGCACACTGTGCTTGATCGCCCCGAATTCGCGGCACCCACTCGCCGTGAAACAGCGCTGCGGCATCGAGCGGCGCAGCGGGCAGCCCGGTGATCCGCAGCAGCGCCATCAGCGCCGTTCCCGCCGCAGCGTCATGCCGATTTCCTCGCCACGTTCGGCAATCGCCAGTTTGACGATCTTGACCGTCACCGCGAGCACGCGGGCATCCTGCACAAACAGCGTATCGCAAACGTGATCGGCAACAGCTTCGATCAGCTTGAAATGGACCCCCACAGGCAGCGCCTCGGACGCCGCAAATTTGAGGTCCATGTAGTTCTTGCTCGCAGCTAGCGGCGTGTCTGGCTCATAATGCGGCGCCGGGTTCAACTCGACAATTATCGTGAACCGCAGCGGCTGCGGACGCCCGGTTTCCTCCGAATAGATACCGGTCAGGACATCGTGTTCGAACTGGGCGACTTCGAGAATCAGGCTGTCGGCCATGGTCAGTCATTGCTCCAGCGGGCGAAAATGGCAGTGGGTAACAGGCGGCCATCAGGCTGCTCTTCGCGCACCGCCAGATCGCCGTGTTCGATCTGCCCCGGCAAGTCACGGAAAATGTCGCTCAGCATCCCGGCAAGCGCCAGCGAACTTAGCCGCACAGCATAGACCGTCAGGAACAGGAACCGGCTGTCGGCATCCAGCAGCTGGCGGCAATCAGCCACCAGCGCCTGCAAATGATCCTCCAGTCGCCAAACCTCGCCTTCCGGTCCGCGCCCGAATTTGGGCGGATCGAGGATGATCCCATCATAGCGCCGCCCGCGCCGCACTTCGCGCGCGGTGAATTTGGCCGCATCGTCAACGATCCAGCGGACCGGCCGGTCTTCCATCCCCGAAAGCCCCGCATTGACGCGGGCCTGCGCGACTGACTTCTTGCTGGCATCGACGTGGGTGACCGGGCCGTATTGGCTGAGCGCCAAGGTGCCGACGCCAGTATAGCCGAACAGGTTGAGCGTCTGCGCATCGCTACGCCCATCGAGCCGCGCGCCCATCCAGTCCCACACCGGGGCCATATCGGGGAAAAAGCCGAGGTGGCGGAACGGGGTGCATTGGGCGGTGAATTTTACCTCGCCCCGGCTCAGCGGCCAGCCGTCCTGCGGCACTGGATTGGCATATTGCCAGCGCCCGCCGCCGTCTTCATTGCTGCCGGGGACGAATTCGCCGTCAGAGGCCCAGCGCTCCAGCCGGGGTCGCCACATGGCCTGCGTATCGGGGCGAATGAACCGGTGCGGACCATAGCGTTCCAGCTTTCGCCCATCACCCGAATCGATCAGGCCATAGTCAGCCCAGGCCTCACCCGTCATCACAACTGGCGGTAGGATCAGCTCAGCCACGCGGCACCGCATGGGCCGCGATGTAATCGGCAATGGCGGCGTAGTCACCGGGCAGCTCGACCATCCGTTCCTCACGCTCGAACAGATCGCCGATCCGCGCGGGCAAAACTGGGCGCTGACCTGTTGCGCGTTCCACCGCGTCGCGGAACTTTGCCGGATGCGCGGTGGCGAGTGTGACCACCGGAATGTCCTGCGCCAACCCAGCGGTGCGTGCGGCGTGGAGGCCGATCGCGGTGTGCGGATCGAGCAGTTCGCCGCAATGCTCATGCGCCCAGCGGATCGCCTGGGTCATGTCATCGGGATCAGCCCGGGCACTGCTAAACAGCGCCGCCGCGCCTTCGCGCTGTTGATTGGTTAGTTGCATCGCCTTGGTCGCTTCAAATCCGGCCATCTGTGCCGCCATGGCCGCGCCATCGCGCCCGCCCAGATCAAACAGCAACCGTTCAAAGTTCGACGAGACCTGAATGTCCATCGACGGGGCTGCGGTTGGCGTCACTGTTCCGGCGGAATAGTCCCCGTTGGTGAGCGCGCGGTGGAGGATATCGTTGACGTTGGTTGCCACAATCAGGCGCTCAATCGGCAAGCCCATTTGCGCCGCGACATAGCCTGCAAACACATCGCCGAAATTGCCTGTCGGCACCGCGAAGGCAACCTTGCGCTGCGGCGCGCCCAGTTGCAGCGCGGCGGCGAAGTAATAGACCACTTGCGCCATCAGCCGCGCCCAGTTGATCGAATTGACCGCGCCGATCGCGAATCGCCCGGTCATCGCATCGTCATTGAACATCCGCTTCACAAAGGCCTGCGCGTCGTCAAACGTGGCCCCATCGACTGCGATGTTGTGGACATTGGGCGCCAGCACCGTGGTCATCTGGCGGCGCTGAACGTCTGAGACTCGGCCCTTGGGGTGGAGCATGAAGATATCTACCCGGCTGCGCCCGGCCACCGCGTCAATCGCCGCCGATCCCGTATCGCCCGAAGTCGCGCCAACAATCGTCAGCGGATCGCCGCCCCGGCCGAGAAATTCCTCAAACAGCAGCCCGAGCAATTGCAGCGCCACATCCTTGAACGCCAGTGTCGGCCCGTGGAACAGTTCGAGCAGCCAGTGCTGCTGATCAAGCTGCTTTAGCGGGGTGACGGCAGTGTGGGCGAACCGGCCATAGGCTTCGGTGGTCAATTCCAGCAGCCGCTGCGGCGTCAGGCTGTCACCGACAAACGGCTGCATGATCTTTGCGGCGAGCTGCGCATAGGGCAGCCCGGCCATCGCGGCGATCTCAGCCTCGGAGAAGCGCGGCCATTCGCGCGGCACATAAAGCCCGCCGTCGCTGGCGAGGCCAGCCAGCGTCGCGCCTTCGAAATCAAGCGCCGGAGCGCTGCCACGGGTTGAAACGTATTCCATTGGGCCGGGCGTTAGCGGGCGGTTTCTAAACTGGCAAGGTCACCACCCAGCCCTGTCG
>JANMHL010000165.1:0-5003 GCA_031375125.1 Novosphingobium sp.
GCGCGCGTTGAACGTCGAGAAGCCGAAGAAGCAGACAGCGACGCCGACCGGCTGGTACTGATATTTGACGTTTGGAGACCAGAGCTTAGCCTTGAAGAACGCCACCAGATCGAGACGCTGTTCGCAGTTGTCGATTCTTACTGAACCAAACACACGGGAGCGGGCATGAGCAGCAAAGTGAGCAGCATCGGCAAACTGGATAAGCCGACCCGGGTGATGCTGTTGACCTTGTTGGTCGTCTACGTCTTCAACTTCCTCGACCGCCAGATCGTCAACATTCTGGCCGAACCGATTGCCCGCGATCTGAAGCTTTCTGACACGCAGGTCGGCCTGATGACCGGTCTGGCCTTTGCGGTGTTCTACACTTTCCTTGGCCTGCCGCTGGCGCGGTACGCCGACAAGCCGACCACCAACCGCGGCAAGCTGATCGCGGTGGCACTGGCGACATGGTCACTGATGACGGTGCTGTGCGGGCTGGCGCAGACTTACGCGCAGCTGTTGCTTGCCCGGATCGGGGTTGGAGTAGGGGAGGCGGGCTGCACACCCTCGGCGCATTCGCTGATCGCCGACAAAGTTGCGCCGGAAAAGCGCCCCGGCGCGATGGCGTTCTACGCTTTGGGAATTCCGGTGGGCAGCCTGCTCGGCATGCTGATCGGCGGACAGCTGGCTGATACGCTGGGCTGGCGAATGGCTTTTATGATCGTTGGGCTGCCTGGGGTGTTTCTGGCGGTGGTCGTTTGGCTGCTGATCAAGGATCAGGATCGACCGGTGCGCGGCAATGCAACATCGCTGGCTGGCCAAACGGTAGCTGCAGCGATGCGATCTTCGGCTAAACAGATCCTGGCGTCGGTGAAGGAACTGCTGCAGCTCAAGGCCTATATGCTGATGTTGCTGGCGGCGTCAGCTTGTTCATTCCTGTCCTATGGCAAGGGGACGTGGATCACGATCTACTTTCAGCGCACACACGGACTTTCGCCGGGCGAAGTCGGTTTGTGGTTTGGGGTCGGCGGGGGCATCGCCGGTATCCTCGGGACCTGGCTGGGGGGATGGCTTGCCAATCACTTTGGCAGCATCGACCGGCGCCACGTGGTCACCGCCCCCGCGATTGGCATGGCGCTGGCTGTCCCTTTGGCGGTGCTGGCGTTCATGCAGAGCGATTGGCGGATTGCGCTGGCCCTGCTGTTCCTGCCGACGGTGTTCAATTCGTTCTACTATGGCCCGGTGTTCTCGTCAGTTCAGGGACTGGTCCCGCTGCATCAGCGCGCGATGGCGAGTGCACTGCTGCTGTTCGGGCAGAACTTGATCGGGCTTGGCCTTGGCCCGCTGTTCTTTGGGATGCTGTCAGACTGGCTGCGGCCTGAATTCGGGACGGATTCGGTTCGGTACGTTCTCTATGGCGCGTCATTTCTGGGGCTTATTCCGGCGGCGCTGTTCTGGTATCTGCGTCCGCACCTTCATGCCGAACTCGACAAGCACGTTTAGTCGAGCAGCCCCGCATTTCCGATCAGGTAACTGGTCATCGATATTGCGCCATCGATGGTGTCGTTGAACACGCCGACTTCATCGCCGGGCAACCGTGCACCGACGGTGTAAAGCAGCGGAAGGTAATGCTCGGCGCTGTTTATGGCGAGGGCTGCGGCCTGATCGTCCGGGGCAAAAGTACTAAGCGCGGCATGATCGTTCGCAATCACCGCGCGGGTTATCCGGCTCTGAAATTCCACCGCCCAATCCGGCTGTGTCCCTCGTGTGCGGCCATATTCGCGCAGGTTGTGGACCACGTTGCCGCTGCCAATCAGCAGCACGCCTTCATCGCGCAGCTGAGCCAATTTGGCGGCCATGGCCAAATGCTGAGCCGGGCTCAGCGAACGGTTGAGGCTCAGCTGGATCATCGGAATATCGGCAGCGGGAAACATCGGCTGCACTACCCCCCACGATCCGTGATCGAAGCCCCAGCTGGCATCGTGGTGGGCTTGATCCCCGCCCAACAAATCAGCCACGCGCGCAACCAGCGAGGGTGAACCGGGGGCCGGGTATTGCACCGCGAACAGCTCGTCTGGAAATCCGCCGAAATCATGGATCGTGCGCGGGGCAGCGCCATCAGTGAGGTGGGCCGCACCTGACGTTTCCCAATGCGCCGAAACCACGAGGATCGCCTCGGGCCGAGGAAGCACCTGCCCAAGCCGTTGCCATGAGCGGCGTTCAGGCCCATCGGTAATCGCGTTCATCGGCGAACCGTGGCCAAGGAACAGGGCGGGCATACGGGGATTGGTCATAGCCCCAATGTGGGCCAGTTCGCGCCCGGATCAAGCAAAGGAAATGTTGGCCCGCCTCAATGCTTCTTGCGGGTCAGTTCGCGCATCGCATCGTCAAGCCCGCCCAGCGTCAGCGGGAACATCGATCCGCCGACCAGTTCCTTGATCATCTTGGTCGATTGCGAATAGGACCACTGCTTTTCCGGAACCGGGTTAATCCACACCGTCGCCGGGTAAACGTGGGCCACGCGCTTGAGCCATTCGGTTCCGGCTTCTTCGTTGAAATGTTCAACCGAGCCGCCCGGATGGGTGATCTCGTACGGGCTCATCGCGGCATCGCCAACGAACACCACTTTGTAATCGTGACCGTATTTATGGAGGATGTCCCAGGTGTTGGTCCGGTCCGACCAGCGCCGCTTGTTGTCCTTCCAAACGCCTTCGTACAGGCAGTTGTGGAAGTAGAAGAATTCCAGGTTCTTGAACTCGGTCGTGGCGGCGCTGAACAGCTCCTCGACCAGTTTAATGAATGGGTCCATCGATCCGCCGACGTCGAGGAACAGCAGCAGCTTGACCGCATTGCGGCGCTCGGCGCGCATATGGATGTCGAGCCAGCCCTGCTTGGCCGTGCCCTTGATCGTGGCGTCGATATCAAGCTGATCCTGCGCGCCTTCGCGGGCGAAGCGGCGCAAACGGCGCAGCGCCATCTTGATGTTGCGGGTGCCCAGTTCCTTGGTGTTATCCAAGTTCTTGAACTCGCGCTTTTCCCAGACCTTGATCGCCTTGCCGTGCCGCGCCTCGCCGCCGATGCGCACGCCTTCGGGGTTGTAGCCTGAGTTGCCAAAGGGCGAGGTGCCGCCGGTGCCGACCCACTTGTTGCCGCCCTGGTGGCGCTTTTCCTGTTCTTCGAGCCGCTTTTTCAGCGTCTCCATGATCTCGTCCCAATCGCCGAGCGACTTGATCGCTTCCATTTCCTCGGGCGTCAGGAACTTCTCGGCGACGGCCTTCAGCCAATCCTCGGGGATGTCGACGGGGTTCTGGCCGTAATCGGTCATGATCCCCTTGAAGACCTTGTGGAACACCTGATCGAACCGGTCGAGCAGGCCTTCGTCTTTCACGAAGGTGGCGCGGGAAAGGTAATAGAACGCCTCGGGCGTCTGATCGATCACGTCCCGGTCCAGCGCCTCAAGCAAGGTGAGGTGCTCTTTGAAACTGGCGCCGATGCCGGCCGCGCGAAGCTCGTCGATGAAATTGAAGAACATGGGAGGGTGATTAACCCGCAGGCCGAGGCCTGACCAGCCTCATTCTTGGCAGGCAGACAGCCGCCACCTTAACGCTTCGCTTACCATCCTGCAGCTAGACATTCTGCGCACATAACAGGGGCCGCGTCCGCAATGCATCAGATCGCTATCGACACCGCCAACGCCCAAGCCTTGGCGATGATCCCGGAAAGCTGCGGCGCGGTGACCGTGGGCTGCACCGATGTGGCCGGCGTGGTGGAGGCGGTGATCGCCTCGTCCAAATCCTTGCGGTCCGAACACGAGGCGTTGGCCGAAACCGTTCGCGCGCTGGAGGCCGACCAGAGCAAGGTCGCGCAGGCGAGCGACGAAGCGCGGCTTTTGTCCGAACGCGCGATCGAGCGCCTCAACGAGGGCACGTCGCTGATCCAGTCCTCGCTCGGCCAGATTGCCGGGCTGATCGAGTTGGTCGATACGCTCGGCCAACATGTCACCAGCTTCTCCGCCGCGATGGAGCAGGTGCGCCGTTCTGCGCAGGACATCGACAATATTGCCGAGACGACCAACATCCTCGCGCTCAATGCCACGATCGAGGCGATGCGGGCAGGCGACGCGGGCCGCACCTTTGCTGTGGTCGCCGCCGAGGTCAAAAGTCTTGCCAGCGACACCCGCAAGGCGACCGAGGAAATTGCGGCCACCATCGACGCTTTGGGCGGAGAAGCGGAGGAAGTGATCGGGCGGATCGAAGCTGGCGCGAAAGCCAGCGGCGAAGCGCGTGCCAGCGTGGCGCGGATCGAAAGCAGCCTCGCCAATGTCGGCAGCCTCGTCGAGGAAGTCGACAAGCAGAATGACGTCATCGCCCGCTCAACTGGCACGATCAGCAACCATGTCGACAAGGTCCAGCGCGTGCTGACCAGCTACGACGCTGCCGCGCGTAGCAACGAAGACCGCCTCCACGGCGCGCATCGCAAGATGGAGGATCTGGAGATCACCGCGAGCGAGATGTTCGACCGGATCGTTCATGCCGGACTCTCGCCGGAAGACAGCGTCATGGTCGCACAGGCGCAGGCGATGATGCAGGAGCTAGTCGCTCATACCGAGGCAGCGCTGGCGCGCGGCGCTGTGACGATGTCAGCGCTGTTCGATACTGATTACCAGCCTATCCCCGGCACCAACCCGCAGCTCTATCGCACCCGGCTGACCGACTGGGCCCATGCCGAATGGCGTCCCTTCCTAGACCGCGCCAAGGCTAGCGACATGCGTGTGCTGGCCGCCGCCTGCACCGACATGAACGGCTTCCTGCCCGCTCACCTTACCGAACGCTCCCGCACGCCGACGGGTGACGTCAATCACGACACGCAGTTCTGCCGCAACGGGCGGATCATGCTTGAGGCAATCGACCGCAAGGCTAAAGTCTCAACCGCGCCCTACATGATGGCAGTGTACCGCCAGGAAGGCGACGGCGACAGCTATGTGGTGGTGCGCAATGTCTACGTCCCGCTGGTGCTGGGCGGCA
>JANMHL010000170.1:0-2246 GCA_031375125.1 Novosphingobium sp.
TCCCCGTTCCGGGGAGGATTTTCAACGCCCACCATAACGCCGCTCCCGTCCTGCAAATTCCGCCAGCGCGGCGCGCAAATGTTCAGGGGTAAAGTCCGGCCACAGCACATCGGTGAAGACCATTTCGGCATAGGCCGCCTGCCACAGCAGGAAGTTCGACAGCCGCACCTCGCCCGAAGTTCGGATCAGCAGGTCGAGTGGCGGCAGGCCGGCAGTATCAAGCTCCGCCTCGATGCTCTCAGCCGTAATCGCACCCTTCACCGCCGCCTTGGTAGCGGCGCGGGCGATTTCATCTTGCGAGCCATAGTTGAGCGCGACCACCAGCGTGGTGCCGTCATTCCCGGCGGTGCGGGCCAGCGCTTCATCGAGCAGTTCGACAATATCGCGCGCCAAAATCGAATAATCGCCGATGATTTTCAGCCGCACATTATTGGCGACGAACTCCTCCAGATCGGCCTCAATATAACGCTTCAGCAGCCCCATCAGGACCGAAACTTCTTCCTCGCTGCGGCGCCAGTTTTCAGTGCTGAAGGCGTAAAGCGTCAGCGCCTCCAGCCCCATTCCGCGCGCCGCCCGGACCAGCGTGCGGACCGCTTCAACCCCGCGCTGATGGCCCATCGCGCGCGGCAAGTGGCGCTTTTTGGCCCAGCGCCCGTTACCATCCATAATGATGGCGACATGGCGCGCGCCGACGGGGGCGCGCTGCGAAGTCACTTGCCGAGGATTTCCTGTTCCTTCTGCGCGGCAACTTCATCGGCGGCCTTGATCAGCTCGTCGGTCAGCTTTTGCACCTCGGTTTCGCCGCGCTTGCGCTCGTCTTCCGAGATTTCCTTCTTCGTCTCATCAGCCTTGAGGTTGTCGATCCCGTCGCGGCGGACGTTGCGGATCGCGATCCGGGCCTTTTCGGCATAGGAATGCGCCAGCTTGGCCAGTTCTTTGCGGCGTTCCTCGGTCAGGTCGGGGATCGGCAGGCGGATGTTGTTACCATCGCCGATCGGATTGAGGCCGAGGCCAGCCGAGCGGATCGCCTTTTCGACAGGCGTGACATTGGCCTTGTCCCAGACCTGCACCGACAGCATCCGCGGTTCTGGCGCCGAAACGGTCGCCACCTGGTTAAGCGGCATCTTGGCACCGTAAACCTCAACCACGATCGGATCGAGCAGCGCGGTGTTGGCGCGGCCGGTGCGCAGGCCGTTCAGATCGCTGCGCAGCGATTCCACGGCGCCTTTCATCCGGCGTTCCAGATCGGCCCTATCGTACTTAGCCATGGCCCTACCCCTTTTTCACAACTGTTTGAACGCCTTCGCCTAGCAAGACTTTGGCAAGGTTGCCCGGCTCGCGGATCGAAAAGACCACGATCGGAATATCGTTATCCCGGCACAGCGCCACGGCGCTGGCGTCCATAACCTTGAGGTTTTGGGCGAGGACTGTGTCATAATCGACGGAATCAAAACGCTTTGCGTGCGGATTAGTCTTGGGATCGCTGTCATAGATGCCGTCCACTGACGTACCCTTGAGCAGCGCATCGCATTGCATTTCCGCCGCCCGCAGCGCAGCGCCGCTGTCAGTCGTGAAATAGGGTTCGCCAACACCGGCGGCAAATATCACCACCCGCCCTTTTTCCAGATGGCGTTCGGCACGGCGGCGGATCACCGGCTCGCACACCTTGTCCATCTCGATCGCGGACTGGACGCGGGTCGGCACGCCGATCTGTTCGAGCGCATTCTGCATCGCCAGCGCATTCATGACGGTCGCCAGCATGCCCATATAGTCAGCCTGCGCCCGGTCCATGCCCTTGGCGGCACCGGCCATCCCGCGAAAGATGTTGCCGCCGCCGATCACCAGACAGATTTGCAGATCATTGTCCTGCGCCGCCTTTACTTCGGCGGCCATGCTGGCAACCGTTGCGGTGTCGATGCCAAACGGCGTGTCGCCCATCAACACCTCTCCCGACAATTTCAGCAGGATGCGACGATAGGTCGGTCGGGACATGGTGGAAAACCTGCTTGCAAGCGACAGCACGGCGTTGCCGGGCGCGTTGCGTGCGCCTAGCCCAACGGCCGCGTCATGCCAAGCGCCCGCCTATTGCAAGGCAAAAATTACGCAGGCCGTGTCGGCCAGCCGCTGCATCGGCGGCCTCAGCGTAAAGCCAGCGGGCGGCGGTGGCGGTGGCGGCGGTGGCGGCGGTGCCGCCTCACGCCCTCGTGCCGAAACCACGATATCCTGCATATCCTCGTCATCGGATA
>JANMHL010000178.1:0-4269 GCA_031375125.1 Novosphingobium sp.
CTCGCTCGACATCGTTGAGCTGGTGATGGCATTCGAGGAAGAGTTCGGCGTGGAAATCCCCGACGACGCTGCCGAGAAGATCAGCACTGTCACCGATGCGATCAAGTACATCGACGACCACAAGGCCTAATGCCTTTGGCTAACAGGCCGGATCACCGTGTTCTTGCGTCAACTGGCGTGGATTGACGGCGATGTTGGTCTTTGACAGGCTCAGCCCGCATCGGGCTGGGCCTGTTGCAGTTTCTGGGTTTGGAGAAGTGAAATGCGGCGTGTCGTCGTCACCGGCCTCGGCCTCGTAACCCCGCTCGGCGGGGACGTAGAAACCACTTGGGCGAACTTGATCGCTGGCAAAAGCGGAGCGGGAAAAATCACCCGGTTCGATACCACCGAGCACAAGTGCCACATCGCCTGCGAGGTAAAGCCGGCCGATCACCCGTACGGGTTTGATCCGGGCAAGCGGGTCGATCATAAGGTACAGCGGCAAGTTGATCCGTTCATCATTTACGGCATCGATGCCGCCGGACAGGCGCTCGAGGATGCCGGCCTCACCGACATGGATCAGGCCACGAAAGAACGCACCGGTTGCTCGATCGGTTCGGGCATTGGCGGATTGCCGGGGATCGAAAGCGAATCGATTGTCCTTTACGAAAAGGGTCCGAGCCGGGTTTCGCCGCACTTTGTCCACGGCCGCCTGATCAACCTGATTTCCGGCCAAGTCAGCATCAAATATGGCCTGATGGGGCCAAACCACGCGGTCGTCACGGCGTGCTCCACCGGCGCGCATTCGATCGGCGATGCCGCGCGGATGATCAAGGATGACGATGCCGATATCATGCTGGCGGGCGGAGCCGAAGGCACTGTCAATCCGCTCGGCGTGGCCGGTTTTGCGCAGGCCCGCGCGCTCAATTGCAGCTTTAACGATCGCCCCGAACAGGCCAGCCGCCCCTATGACAAGGGCCGCGATGGCTTCGTGATGGGCGAAGGCGCCGGTGTGGTCGTGCTGGAAGAATACGAGCACGCCAAGGCCCGCGGCGCGAAGATTTATGCCGAAGTGGTCGGCTATGGCCTGTCGGGCGATGCCTATCACGTCACCGCCCCGCATCCTGAGGGCAAGGGCGCCGAACTTTCCATGCGGATGGCGATGCGTAAAGCCGGGATGGAGCCGGGCGATATCGATTATGTCAACGCCCACGGCACCTCGACCATGGCCGACACGATCGAACTGGGCGCGGTCAAGCGCGTGCTGGGCGATGATCTGTCGGGCGCTTCGATGAGCAGCACAAAGTCGGCTATCGGCCACTTGCTGGGCGGGGCTGGCGCGGTCGAAACGATCTTCTGCATCCTCGCGATCCGCGATTCGATTGTGCCGCCGACGCTCAACCTCGACGATCCCGATGAAGGCACCGAAGGGGTCGATCTGGTCCCGCACGTTGCCAAAAAGCGCAAGGTGCGCGCCGCGCTGAACAATTCGTTCGGTTTTGGCGGGACCAATGCCAGCCTGATCGTCAAAGCGCTGGAAGACTGATGCTGGGTTCGCGCTGGGGCCGGACGCCGATCTTTGCCGCGCTGGCGCTGTTTCTGGGCGTTGCTGCGTGGTTTTTCGGCGGCTGGTATTCCTCCGGGCCGCTTGGTCAGGATACCGCGTTTACTGTGCCCGATGGATCGAGCCTGTCGAGCGTGGCGGCGAAGCTCGAAGCCGAAAGCCTGATCAGCTCGGCCTCGGCCTTTAAACTGCGGGCGCGATTTATCGGCGCGGGGACTTCAATCAAGGCTGGTGAATTTCTGATCCCCAAAGGCGCCTCGATGTCGCGGGTGCTGTCCGTGATCGCCGGGGACGAAGTGCTGCGGCGGTTCGTGACGATCCCCGAAGGGATGCCATCGGTGATGGTCTATGACCGGCTGATGGCCAATCCCTGGTTGACCGGCAGCATCGAAGTCCCGGCGGAAGGGACTGTCCTACCCGATACCTATGAGATTCAGCGCGGCGAAACCCGCCAGTCGGTACTAAACCGGATGCAGGCCGGGATGAGCCGGGCCTTGGCCGAGGAATGGGAAAAGCGCGGGCCAAACGCGGTGGTGAAGTCCCCGCTGGAGGCCGTGATCCTCGCTTCGATTGTCGAGAAAGAAACCGGCAAGCCGAGCGAGAGAAAGACCGTCGCGGGGCTCTATTCCAACCGCATTCGCCAGGGCATCATGCTCCAGGCCGATCCGACGATCATCTATCCGATCACCCGGGGCAAGCCGCTCGGCCGCCGCATTCGCCAGTCCGAAATTCAGGCTATCAACGACTATAATACCTATGCCATGCTCGGCCTGCCCAAGGGGCCGATCACCAACCCCGGGCGCGCTTCGATCGAGGCAGTACTGCATCCGGCCAAAACCGATGCGCTCTACATGGTCGCAGACGGCACCGGCGGCCATGCTTTCGCCGCGACGCTTGACCAGCACAATGCCAATGTCGAGAAATGGTTCGCCATCCGCCGAGCGCGAGGGGAGATGTAACCGATGGCAGTGTCACATGTGGACGGCGCGATCGTCGAGGCGACTGTTAGGCACGCGCGCAAGAAGTTTTCGCAATTCAGCAGCATCGTCATCGCCAGCGACGATGGGCACCGGACCGAACTCGTGAAGTACGTCGCCGAAGCGGGTATCGCCGCGCGGATTCAGCCCGGCGCGCGCGGACGCTTCAATCTCGCCCGGACTCTTGACGTGAAGTCGCTGCACGGGATCAGGCTTGCCGACGGCACCGCCCAGCAGGCGTGGCCGGGTCGCAACGACATGATATTTCTCGGCACCGCGATTGCCGCCATGGTTTTGATCGCGCTGGTCTTCTTCACCAAGGGTGGAGTCCCACTGCTGGGCGCATTGCTGCTGCCGCTTGGCCTCCTGGGCTATGCGTTCACCCGTTCTTCGATGGCAGAGGCGAAGCGGCAATTCGAAACCGACTTGCTGGCCGCTCCTTCTTCGTCTGATCGATAAAGGCGATGGAACAAATCAGTTGAATGCGCTGTTACGATTTGTGGGGCCACGCTATCGGCGGCTTCGCAACCGCTTGAAGGACAGTCATGCTTAATCGCACCATTCCCGATGTTACCCTGAAGACCCGCGTCCGCGACCAGGCGATCGACGGCCCCAATCCGTTTCGCTGGCAGAATCTCAAGATTCGCGAAGAGTTCGCCGGCAAAAAAGTTGTCGTTTTCTCGCTGCCGGGCGCATTCACGCCGACCTGCAGCAACGAGCAATGCCCGAATTACGAACGGCTCCACGACGTGTTCAAGGCCGCCGGCATCGACGAAGTTTACTGCATCTCGGTCAACGATGCTTTTGTCATGTATCAGTGGGGCAAGAACCTTGGTCTCGAGCGAGTTAAATTACTGCCCGATGGGTCGGGGCATTTCACCCGCCGGATGGGCATGCTGATCGACAAGGATCACGTAGGCTTCGGCATGCGCAGCTGGCGCTATGCAATGATCGTCGAGGACAATAAGATCACCCACTGGTTCGAGGAGCCGGGCATCAATGATCAGGGCAGCGACAGCGATCCCTATGGCGAGACTGCGCCAGAGAAGCTGCTTGCCGCGCTGACCCACGAGCCGGTGGCGGAACACGCCTGATCCGGTTAGGTGCGGGCGGTGGACCCTCAGCTCCCCCCTCAGCCGCCGCCCGCTCCTTTCATCGTAACGGCCGAACTGCCAGCGGACCTGTTGCGCTGGGCCGATGGCCTGCGCCGCGCCCATTTCCCGCCCGAGCGCAACCATCTGGCGGCCCACGTCACGCTGTTCCACGCCTTCGCGCCGAGCCTGCGCGAGGAATTGCGCGGCGTTCTGGCGCAATTGGCGGGTGAATTCTGCGCCCCGGCCGCGCGGATCGAAGGCCTGCTCAATCTCGGCAGAGGCACCGCGGTGGCAATCCGCAGCCCGGCCATGCTGGCGATCCGGGAGGCGATTGCCGATCATTTCCACGGCAGTCTGACCGCGCAGGACAGCCATGCGCCGCGCCTGCACATCACCATCCAGAACAAGGTGGCTCCGCAAGAGGCGCGCAGCCTCCAGGCTGCGCTTGGCCCCGGTCTGGTACCGCGCGAATTCGCCTTCACCGGGCTGGGCTTGCATCTCTATCTGCGTCCGCACTGGCAGGCTCAGGGCGTGTGGCGATTTCGCGGCAAACAGGGTGGTTGACCGCCCCGCGCCCCGTCCCTATGTGCCGCGCCTGCACACTGCGCTAAAAAGCGCGAAGCAGGTGTGGCGGAGTAGCTCAGCTGGTTAGAGC
>JANMHL010000186.1:0-7475 GCA_031375125.1 Novosphingobium sp.
GTGATCGACGAGGAAGAAAGCCGGATCGAAGTGGTCGTCCCCGACGATCAGCTTTCGCTTGCGATTGGCCGTCGCGGGCAGAACGTCCGGCTTGCCAGCCAACTGACCGGCAGCCAGATCGACATCATGACCGAGGCGGAATCGTCCGAGAAGCGTCAGAAGGAATTCTCTGAACGTTCGAAGATGTTCGAAGAAGAACTCGACGTCGATGAAACCCTGTCGCAGCTGCTGGTCGCCGAAGGGTTCAGCGAGCTCGAAGAAGTTGCCTATGTCGAACTGGCCGAACTGGCCACCATCGAAGGCTTTGACGAAGAACTGGCCGAAGAGCTGCAGAGCCGCGCAACCGAGGCGCTTGATCGCCGCGAAGCCGCTTTCCGTGAACAGCGTCAGGCGTTGGGTGTCGACGATGCCTTGGCCGAAATGCCGCATCTGACCGAACTGATGCTGGTCGCGCTGGGCAAGGCCGGGATCAAGACGCTTGATGATCTGGCCGATCTTGCCACTGACGAACTGATCGCCAAAAAGCGCGTCGAACAGCGCCGCCGTGACAATTCGGCTCCGACCCGCCGCAGCGAACGCGCTGAGGACAAGGGCGGTGTGCTGGGCGAATATGGCCTCTCGGAAGAGCAAGGCAACGAAATCATCATGGCCGCGCGCGCGCATTGGTTTGAAGATGAAGCTGAAGATGGCGCAGCCGCGCCGGGGCCCGAAGCTGGGCCAGCCATAGAGGAGGCCGCCAATGCGGATTCCTCACAATGAACCGCTAGATTCCGGCACCTCTGAGCAGCCCGAGCGGCGCTGCATCCTGACCGGGGACCATGGTCCCCGGGATGATCTCCTGCGCCTCGCGATCTCTCCCGAAGGTTTGGTTTTACCCGATGCGCTGGCCCGCGCTCCGGGCCGGGGGGCGTGGATTGGCGTTTCACGGACCGATCTGGAAACCGCGATGACCAAGGGCAAGCTGAAAGGCGCGCTGGCCCGGGCCTTCAAGGGCGCCGACCTGACCATCCCTGATGATTTGGCCGAACGCGCCGAAGTGGCACTGCGCCGGGCCTTTACGGACCGGCTGGGGCTTGAACTGAAAAGTGGACGGATGTTGACCGGGTCAGACCGGATCGCCGAAAACGCCCGTAGTGGCAAAGTTGCCTGGCTGGCCCACGCCAGCGACGCAAGTGACGATGGCAACCGCAAGCTCGATCAGGCCTGGCGGGTTGGGCGCGATCTGGAAGGGTCGCGCGCCACCGGGGTAACCTTGCCACTGGACCGAGCGGCGCTGTCTGTGGCATTGGGCCGCGACAACGTCGTCCACCTGGCACTGACCGATCCCGCATCGGCCGCCCGGATCGAACTCCCACTCGGGCGCTTGCTGCGCTTTCTGGGGCAGGTTGAAACGAACGAACAGGACATGGGAACCGCCGCGACCGAACCGGACGCCGCAGCTCCCGTGGCGACGACATGAATTTTGAAGGACTGGTAAGAGCATGAGCGATAGCGAAAACAAACCGACTTTGGGCCGCAAGCCATTGGGCCTGAAGACCTCGGTTCAGGCGGGCGAGGTCAAGCAGACCTTTAGCCACGGCCGCACCAACAAGGTGGTGGTCGAGGTCAAGCGCCGCAAGCTGCTCGGCAAGCCCGGCGAAGCACCTGCGCCTGCGCCCGAACCGGCACCCGCGCCGCCTCCGGTTCCGGTTGTCGCCGCGCCCAAGCCTGCGCCGCGCCCGTCCGCCCCGGCTGGCGAAACCCCGCAGGAACGCGTCGCCCGGATGCAGCGTGAGGCTGAGGAAGCCCGGCTCAACGTGCTCGAAGCGCAGACCCGCCGCGAATCCGAAGAGCGCCTGCGCGCTGCCGAAGACGTGCGCCGCCGCACCGAAGACAACCGCAAGGCTGAGGCGGAACCAGCCGCACCGGCCCCGGCTCCGGCTGCTCCGGCCGCTCCGGTCGCAGAACCGGTCAGCGAAGCTCCGGCTGCTGCTGTCGCTGCTGAAGATGATGCCGCGCCAGCCGCAACGGGAGCTCCGGCCCCGCGCCGGTTCACCCCGGTGGCCGCGCCCAAGCGTCCCGAACCGGTGATCAAAAAGATCGCCCACCCGCGCGACAAGACCGGTGATCAGCGCCGCCATGCTGGCAAGCTGACCGTATCAAAGGCACTCAACGAGGACGAAGGCGCCCGCGCCCGCAGCCTCGCCGCGCTTAAGCGGGCCCGCGAAAAGGAAAAGCGCGCGCACTTCTCTGGCCAAAGCCAGGCTCGCGAAAAGCAGGTCCGCGAAGTGATCGTGCCCGAAGAGATCTCGGTGCAGGAACTGGCCAACCGGATGGCCGAAAAGGTCTCGGATCTGGTCAAAGCGCTGTTCAAGATGGGCCTGCCATCGACCAGCAATGATGTGATCGACGCCGATACCGCCGAACTGCTGGTCGAAGAATTCGGCCACACCATCCAGCGCGTTTCGGAAAGCGATGTCGATATCGATATTGCCGATGACGTCGACGCCGAAGGAACCCTCAAGCCCCGTCCGCCGGTTGTCGCGATCATGGGCCATGTCGATCACGGCAAGACCAGTCTGCTCGATGCGCTGCGCGGAACCGACGTGGTGCGCGGCGAAGCGGGCGGGATCACCCAGCATATCGGCGCCTATCAGATCAAGACCAAGAACGGCGATCTGGTCACCTTCCTTGATACGCCGGGCCACGAAGCCTTCACCGAAATGCGCCAGCGCGGCGCCAACGTGACCGATGTGGTCGTGCTGGTGGTCGCCGGTGATGATGGCATCATGCCGCAGACGATCGAGGCGATCAATCACACCAAGGCCGCCGGGGTGCCAATGATCGTGGCGATCACCAAGTCTGACCGCCCTGAATACAACCCGCAGAAAATCCGCGAACGCTTGCTCGAACACGAAGTCGTGGTCGAAGCGATGTCGGGCGATGTGCAGGACGTGGAACTGTCAGCCAAGACTGGCGCCGGGCTTGATGCGTTGATCGAGAAGATCCTGCTGCAGGCCGAACTGATGGAACTGAAAGCCAATCCGGATCGCTTGGCCGAAGCCACCGTGATCGAAGCCAAGCTCGACAAGGGCAAGGGCCCGTTGGCGACCGTGCTGATCAATCGTGGCACGCTGAAGGTCGGCGATATTCTGGTGGTCGGCAGCCTTTCGGGCCGCGTTCGCGCGATGCTGGATGACAAGGGCCGCCAGATCAAGACCGCGCCGCCATCGCTGCCGGTCGAAGTGCTTGGCCTGGGCGGGGTGCCGATGGCCGGTGACACGCTGACTGTCGTCGAAAACGAAAGCCGCGCCCGTGAAGTCGCCGCCTACCGTCAGGAAAAGGCGACCGCAAAGCGGACGACGTCTGCCCCGGCAACAATCGAAAACATGTTCTCGGCGCTGACCGCCAAGAATACAGTGATCGAATATCCGGTGGTGATCCGCGCCGACGTGCAGGGTTCGACCGAAGCGATCGTCAATGCGCTCAACCGCTTGTCCAACGACGAGATCAAGGTCCGCGTGCTGCAATCGGGCGTGGGCGCGATCACCGAAAGCGACGTCAGCCTGGCCCAGGCCAGCGGGGCGCCGATCATCGGCTTCAACGTCCGCCCCAATCCCAAGGCGCGCGAACTGATCGCACGTCAGAAGGTGACGCTCAAATACTTCGACGTAATCTATCACCTGACCGAAGAGATCGCCAAGGAAATGGCCGGGATCTGGGGTCCGGAACGGATCGAGCACGTGGTTGGCCGGGCCGAGGTCAAGGACGTGTTCACGTCTGGCAAGCGCGACAAGGCAGCGGGCCTGCTGGTGCTCGAAGGCGGGATCAAGAAGGGCTTGTTTGCCCGGCTTACCCGTCAGGACGTCATCGTTTCCAAGACGACCATCGCCAGCCTTCGCCGCTTCAAGGACGATGTTCCGGAAGTCCGCGCGGGCCTCGAATGCGGGGTGGTTTTGCAGGACACCAACGACATCAAGGCCGGCGATATGCTCGAAGTGTTTGAAGTCGAGGAGCGTGAACGCACGCTGTGAGCGACCTGACCGAAACCCGCGGGGCTCACGCCCACTTGATGGGCGCGCAGTATGTGTCCTTCGACCGCGAGAGCGAGACGATCACCATGCGCTTCACCGCGCCGGAAAGCTTCGTCTCGCCGCGCGGTTCGGTGCAGGGCGGGCTGGTTGCCGGGTTCCTGGATGAGGCGATGGGCTGGGCGCATGTGATCGCGACTGAAGGGGCCGAAGCGCCGCTCAATCTCGATATCAGCATGACTTTGCTAAAGCCGGTTCTGCCCGGTCCCTTGCTGGCCAAGGGGCGGGTCGTGCGGCGCGGCAAACGGGTGATCTTTCTGGAAGGCGAACTGTTCGACGAGGGCGGCGCCGTGCTGGCCCGCTCGACCTCAACCGCCATCCCGACCCCGCGGCCGGGCGTTCAAGGGTGAGCGGCCAGACTTATCCCTTGCTCCGGCTGATGGCCTGATTTCGCGGTGCCCCGCTATGTCGCCTTTTTCGGTTCGATCAATGTCGGCAGCAACCGGCTGACCATGGCTGATTTGCGTTATGCGTTTGAGCGCGAAGGGTTTGAAAATGTCGAAACCGTGGTCGCCAGCGGCAATGTGCTGTTCGATTTCGACGAGCGGCCGAGCGACGGTCTGGAAGACCTTTTGGCGCATATGATGATCGAGCGGTTCGAGATCGAGAGTTTCGTGGCCGTGCGCAATCGCGATGAAGTTGCCGCATCGATCAGCGGCAATCCCTTTGCTGCCGATGGCCCGGAAAATCTGGTCCACACACAATTTCTGGGAGGCCAACCCACACCAGCGCAGTTCGACGATCTGCTCGCCGCCTATGCCGGGCGTGGTGAGGAACGGCTCGCACTGGGTGACCGCGCGCTCTATATCGACTATGTTGAGGGCGCGGGTAACACGCGGCTGACCGGAGCGTTTATTGAACGCCGGTTGGGGTGCAAAGGAACCGCCCGTAATATCCGTTCGCTGACGCGGATTCTGGACAAGATGGACGAAATGTAATGGCCGTTCCCGCTGCAACCCCCGAAACCCGCTCGGTCCGCCTGCTCAAGGTGGGCGAGCAAGTGCGTCACGTCATGGCCGAACTGTTGTCGCGGCAGGAAGTCCACGACGACGTGCTGACATCGCACACCGTCAGCGTCACCGAAGTGCGGATGAGCCCGGACTTGCGCCATGCGACGGTGTTCATCAAATCACTGCTCGGCGCGAACGAGGAGGTGGTGCTGAAGGCGCTGCGCACCAACACCGCGTTTTTCCAGAAGGAAGTCGCCGGAAAGCTCAAGCTGCGGTTTGCGGCGAAGCTGAAATTTCTACCGGACGAGAGTTTCGACGAAGCCAGCCGGATCGAAGCCTTGCTGGCCAATCCCAAAGTCCAGCGCGATATTGTGGACGATTAACCCGGCACCAGCCGCGCTTTGATCGTAACCGTCACTTTTTTGCCGACCAGCAGGCTGTAGGCGGTCATGCCGAAGTCTTTGCGGTTTATCGCGGTGGTGGCGGTCAGGTAAACCGGGTCGCGTCCGGTCGCTTTGGCCGGTGGATCGCGGAACGTCACCGCCAGCACCGCCGGACGGGTGATCCCGCGCGCGGTGATCTGGCCTTCGACGCGGGCGGTGGCAGGCCCGGTCATCGCCATCCGGCGCCCGGAAAAGCGCACCATCGGATGGTTCACCACGTCGAAAAAGGCTCTGCCTTTGAGATAGTCGGTGTCGGTTTTGCTGCCCGCTGTCATCGCCCGTGCGTCCAGCTCGACATCAAGGTCAATGGCGTCAAGTTGGCTGGGTGAAAGCCGGATCGAGCCGCGCATCGCTGGAAACCGGGCGGTCTTGCTGCCCAGACCTAGGTAAGCCACCCGCGCGCTGATATCCGATCCGCCGCCATCGAGCTGATAGCGATAGACCGGCCCCGACGCGGCAGCGGCAAGGAGCAAGGGCAGAGCAAGGGCGAAGCGACCGCTTATCATTATCCGCTGCGAATTGGCGGTCCACAGCCGCGCTGTCAATCAGGCTGGTTTTTTGGGGGCGAGTGCTTATTTCCTGTCGGGATGGCCAAGCTCTATTTCTACTACGCCAGCATGAATGCCGGCAAATCGACCACGCTGTTGCAGGCCGATTTCAATTACCGCGAACGCGGGATGGCGACGATGCTGTGGACCGCCGCGCTGGATGATCGCAGCGATGCCCGCGCGATTGAAAGCCGGATCGGGCTGGGGGCAGACGCGCACCGGTTTGCCGCCGAGACCAACCTGTGGGAACGGATCGGTTCGGCGCATCGGGTTGAACCACTGGCCTGTGTGCTGATCGACGAAGCACAGTTCCTGACCGAGGTGCAGGTCTGGCAGCTCGCTCGGCTGGCCGACGAGGCCAAGATCCCGGTCTTGTGCTATGGCCTGCGGACCGATTTTCAGGGCGAGCTGTTCCCCGGCGCCAAGGTGCTGCTGGGGATCGCGGATTCGCTGGTCGAGCTGAAAGCGGTGTGCCACTGCGGCCGCAAATCGACGATGAACCTGCGGGTCGACGCCAGCGGTGCGGCAGTGCGGCAGGGCGAACAGACCGAAATCGGCGGGAATGACCGCTATGTGGCCTTGTGCCGAAAGCATTTTGTGGAGGCCCTCGGCCAATGAATGAGACCATAATTCAGGCAGCGGCGCTGATTATCCCGCTGATTATCGCGATTGTCTTTCACGAAGTTGCTCACGGCTGGACCGCGCGGGCGCTGGGTGATCCGACCGCGGCGCAGCTGGGCCGTCTGACGCTCAACCCGCTCAAGCACGTCGATCCGTTCGGCACGATCATCCTGCCCGCGATGCTCAAATTGGCCGGGATGCCGATGTTCGGCTGGGCCAAACCGGTGCCAGTGATCAAGGGCCGCCTGCGCAATCCGCGCCGCGACATGATGATTGTCGCCGCAGCCGGTCCGGGCAGCAATCTGGTGATGGGGCTGATTGGCGCGGTGTTTCTGGGGCTGCTGCTTCGCTCCTATTCTGGCGGAGTGGAGCCGGGTGCGGTGATGGGCTTCGTCTTGCTCAACCTGTTCAATTTCATCCTGATCAACGTGTTCCTCGCGCTGTTCAACCTGCTCCCGATCCCGCCGTTCGATGGCGGTCATATCGTCGAAGGGCTGCTCCCGCCGCGGCTCGCCGCGCAATATGCCGGGATGCACAGCAAGGCGCTGCTGATCATGATCCTGCTGATCGTGGTCCTGCCGATGATCTCGCCCAGCCTCAATATCGTCGGCTATCTGGTCAGCCCGGCGGTAGGCTGGTTGAACGGACTCTACATGGGTCTGGTCGGGATCGTGGCCGGAGGCTGAGCCGTGTCGCCCCACGGTTGGATCATCCTCGACAAGCCGCTCGGGCTTGGTTCGACCCAGGCGGTCAGCGCGGTCAAGCGGGTTTGCCGTGAGGCCGGGCTGGGCAAGGTCAAGGTCGGCCACGGCGGCACACTCGATCCGCTTGCCACCGGGGTAC
>JANMHL010000213.1:0-1922 GCA_031375125.1 Novosphingobium sp.
CGCCCGTGGGGGGCGGGGTGGGCCGCGCGCGGGCGCGGGCCCGGGGGCTGCAACACGCACCGCTGGCGATTGTCCCCAAGCGCCGCGACAAGCCGGGCTCATCCGAAGTGATGAACATCATTGGCGATGTGAAGGGCCGCAACTGCATCCTGATCGACGATATCATCGATTCGGGCGGCACGCTGTGCAACGCGGCGCAGGCGCTGATGGATGCCGGCGCGAAAAGCGTCACCGCTTACCTCACCCACGGCGTGCTTTCGGGCACAGCGGTGGAACGGGTCAGCGCCTCGGCATTGAAAGAGCTGGTGATCACCGACACGATCCAGGCCAGCGAAGCCGCCGCCGCCTCAACCAAGATCCGCGTGCTGTCGATTGCCCCGCTGATCGGCGAAGCGATCCAGCGGATTGCCGAAGAAAGCTCGGTTTCGAGCCTGTTTGATTGAGCGCCAGCATTCGCCATTGCGAGGAGCGCAGCGACAACGCAATCTAGGGCGTCGCGCGCTTCCGCTCTGGATTGCCGCGCTACGCTCGCAATGACGAGGCCCTTGATATGAGACTCACCGCCGAAATCGCGCTTGCGCACCGCCTTGCCGATGCGGCGCGGCTGGCTATTTTGCCGCATTTCCGGGCCAATGTGGCTGCTGAGCGCAAGCCAGACGCCACGCCGGTGACCTTGGCGGATCGCGCGGCGGAAGAGGCGATGCGGGCGTTGATTGCGGCGGAATTTCCTGATGATGCGGTGCATGGTGAGGAATTTGGCGCGACCACTGGCACTTCGGGGCGGACCTGGGTGCTTGATCCGATCGACGGGACCACCGGGTTCCTGGCCGGAAGGCCGCTGTTCGGGACGCTGATTGCGCTGGTGGTTGAAGGTTGGCCAGTGCTGGGGGTGATCGATCAGTGCGTGCTGGGTGAACGCTGGTTGGGCGTGACCGGGCAGCCGACGCTGTTCAACGGCCAGCCGGTCCGGACCCGCGCTTGCCGCGAATTGAGCGATGCGGCGCTGGCCACCACTGGCCCGCACTATTTCGATCAGCACGATGGCGATCACTTCATGGCGCTGGCGGGTAAAACCGATCACCGCCGGATGGTGATGGGCGGTGATTGCTATAACTACGCGATGCTGGCCTCAGGCCATCTCGATGTAGTTTGCGAGGCGAACCTCAAGCTGCACGATTACGCCGCATTGGTGCCGGTAGTAGAGGGCGCTGGCGGGACGATGTGCGATTGGAACGGCGACCCGCTCCACGCCGCCAGTTCAGGCCATGTGATCGCGCTAGGCGATCCGGCGCGGCTGGATGATGTGGTTGAGGCGCTGGCCTGTCATCATTGATCGGCCCAAAACCTGCTCCCCCGCGCAGGCGGGGGCCGCTGTCCGCCAAAAGCTAACAGGGGTCTAACGCGCCGGAGGCCCCCCCCGGCGCGGGGGAGCAAGGGACGTCACAAAAATAACGCACGATATCCTAGGCAGATAACGCCGCTTTCACAAAATCAGCAGCCCGCTCGCCGATCATCATCGAGGGAGCGTTGGTGTTGCCCGAAACCAGCCGCGGCATCACGCTGGCGTCGGCAATCCACAGCCCGTCGATCCCATTGGCCTTGAGCGTAGGATCGACCACGGCGGCAGCGTCGCTGCCCATCCGGCAGGTGCCGACCGGGTGATAGACCGTATCGGCGCGGCTGCGGATCAGCGCGTCGAGCGCGGCATCGTCGGCCAGGTCGACCGGCTGGCGCGCGGCCGGGCCAAATGCGGCCAACGGGCCGATTTCGGCAATCCGGTACATCGTCCGGACCCCGGCGCGCAGCGTCGCTATATCGCGATCATCGCTGAGGAAATTGGGATCGATTTGCGGCGCGGCCGCCGGATCGGCGCTGGCGAGCCGCACACTGCCGCGGCTTTCGGGGCGCAGCACGCAGGCGTG
>JANMHL010000214.1:0-7703 GCA_031375125.1 Novosphingobium sp.
GCGGCGAACAGCAGCGCTTCGGCGCGCGGGTTCCAGCCCTCCCCTTCGTTTCCCAGCAGCAGCGCGCGGATCGCCTCTGCCCCCGGTGTACCGCCCGGTTCGCGCGTGACGATACAATCGACCCCGCGCGCCGCCAGTGCAGCAGCCAGCAACCGGGCCTGCGTGCTCTTGCCAGCACCCTCGCCGCCTTCAAAAGCTATGAATTGTCCCCGGTTCATCCAAACAGCCCTAGCAGGGCATTGACCAACCTGTCGATTGGTCCGGCCTTGCCAACCGCCTGTGTCGCGGTCAGCGGGATTGAATGATCGGGCAGGCCGGTGCCGGTCACCACCAACCGCGCCACCACTGCCCCTTTGGCGATCGGAGCGCGGACCGGGCCGTCATAGACGATCCGGGCGGTAATTCGCGGAGCAATGCCCCGGCGGACGGCGATGGTGATCGTGCGCGCCGCCGCGACAGCCACTTCGCGCGAAGCGCCATCCTGCACCTCAACCGCGCCGACAATCCACTCAGGGGTCAAAAAAGGGCGACTCTCAAGCGCAGTAAAGCCCCACTCTATCAGGTTCTTCGCCGCTGCCGCGCGGCCCGGTTCGGTCGGGGATCGCCCGATCACCACCACCAGCCGCCGCCCATCGCGCACCGCCGAGCCAAGGAAGTTGAATCCAGCCTCGAAAGTGTGCCCGGTTTTGATGCCATCTGCCCCAGCCAGCACTCCGGCAAACGGATCATGACTGGTCAACAGCACCCCGCGCCAGTTCATCGCCTGCTGGCCGATATAGCGGCGGTACAGCTGAGGATGTTCGGTCACCAGCGCCTGTGCCAACAGGGCCAGATCGGCGGCGCTTACCAAGGTCACCGCGCGATCGGGGAAACCGTTGGGGGTGCCAAAGTGGCTGCTAACCATCCCGAGCCCCTTGGCCCGCGCGTTCATCGCCGCGACAAATGCTGCTGTGTCGCCCAGCGCCGCTTCGGCCAGCGCCACGGCCGCATCATTCGCCGAGACGATTGTGGTACCCATCAGCAGGTCGCGGACCGCAACTTGCTCGCCCCCACGCAGATTGAGCGTAGTGCCTTTCCCGGCCCAGCGAGCGGCGGTTTCCAGGCGGATGGTCACCACGGAATCTTCGCGCAGGCGGCCCGCTTTGATCAGGTCAAACACCACCAACGCGGTCATCGCCTTGGTCATCGAGGCGGGCAGGAAACCTTCACCGGCCCTGCGCTCATAAAGCACCTGACCCGATGACAGATCGACCAGCATGGCAATCGGTGCCTGCGCGGCGGGGGCTACACCGGGTGGCAGAGGATCGGCTGCGCGCGTCATCGATGCCGCCGCCCCCGGCAAAGCCAGAGCGAGCAGCAACAAGACCCGAAGTGATTTCAAACCAGCTCCCCGCCAAACGCGGGCGAGGACGGAAATTCGTCAGTCAGCGCGCTGGATTCGGGCGTCGTTATAGCCTGCGGCCTTGGCCTTCGCCAAGCTGCCCTTGGCATCGGCCTCGCTGGCAAAGGGCCCAGTTCGAACCCGCCACAGTTTTCCCGATTGGATCGCTGCGCCGCCAGCCTTTTTAGCTGCGCTATCGGCGTTGGCCTTACTCGAAAACGCGCCGATCTGGACGAAGAACTTGCCCTTGGCCGGCGTGACCAGCGCTGGCGCAGGCGCGGGCGCCGGTTTGGGAGCCACGGCAACCGACGAGGCCGGTTTCGGTTTGGCCACAACCTTGGGCTTGCTCTTGGAATCGGTCTTGGGCGGCAAGGCGACCGCAGTCGGTTGCGGCTCCGGCTCAACGCTCACAATCGGGCGGGTTACGCCGTCCTGCAGATCGAGCTTGCGCTGCAACACCGTCAACAGTGATTTGGGCGTATCCATCCGCGCGGGAGCAGCCACGCCAGAACGCAGCGCAGCCCGGTCTGCCTCGATCGGGTTCATCCGGCGCACCCGCACAGCGGCATTGGCCTTGCCCGCCACGCCAAGCTGCGCAGCGGCGCCCGGTGACAGCTCGATCAGCTGCTTGCCCGACATCGGCCCGCGCCGTTCAATCCGGACCAGAATGGTCTTGCCGCTGTCGATCGAGGTTACCTCAACATAGCTGGGCAAAGGCAGCGTCCGATGTGCCGCCGAAACGGTCATACCGCCTTCGGAGCCAAGCCCGGCATAGCCGACCGCATCATAATTCATCACGTCGACCGGGGTGTAGGTTACCCCATCAACGGCAAAGGCCGGGCCAACAACCACCGGGTAATCAGCGGCCGGGCCGGTGGCGGCCAGCTGCGAAACCGTCTCAGGGGCCACCCCGCCGCCGCCACAGGCGGCCAGCAAAGTCAGCGCCAAAAGCGGCAGGATTTTTTCAACGGGCAATCTCATCTGCAAGCAACCCCACGGAAAGTGCGTAGTAATTCGAGCAGTTATAGTGGAGGATCACCCGATAATTCCCGGTTAACAGGAACGAACCATTTGCCGGGCCATCAGGTTCAAACAGCACCGCCATGGTTGAATCGGCAATGCCAACGCGCGGCGTGATCCCCAAAGCGCGCCATTCGCGCACCGTTTTCCAGACCGAATGGCGATCGTGGACCCGCGGGCAACTGGGCGCATCGAGCCGGTTGGTCAGCAGCGTCCGGTCAAATTCAGCAGGCACCGAAACCCGCACCCCCCAGGGTTCCCCGGCCCGCCAGCCCGCGTCCTTGAAATAATTCGCGACCGAGGCCAGCGTATCGGCCCGGCTGTTCCAGATATCGGCATCGCCATCGCCGTCGCCATCGCGGGCCAGCCGCAGATAGACCGAGGGCAGGAACTGCGGATTGCCAAAGGCCCCTGCCCAGCTACCCAGCATCCGCCCGCGCGGCACCCCGCGATCGGCCATTTTCATCAGCGCGATCAGCTCAGCTTCGAACAGGTCGCGGCGGCGCCCTTCATAGGCCAGCGTGGCGAGGCTGCGGGGCAGATCGAAATCACCTTTCACTCTGCCATAGAAGCTTTCCTTGCCCCAGATCGCGACCAGCATCTGGCGCGGAACCCCGTATTGCGCCTCAACCTGCTGCGCGAGCGCCAGGTTCTGGGCCAACACCGTCCGGCCCGCATTAATCCGATCCGGGCCGATATGCTTGGTATAATAGGCCCAGAACGCGGGCGGTGATCCGGGGGTAGAGCCGGGCTGCGCGCGGTCCAGCGCGACGACTTTGGTGTTGTAGGTCAGTCCGCCAGTGATCGAATCAATCGCGGTCTGGCTGACCCCCTGCCCGCGCGCCTTGGCGCCAACATATTGCAGGTATCCAGCAAAGCCACTGGCGCTATCGCCGGCTGCAGCGACGGGCTGGACCACCGGGCCAGAGCTTTGCGCGGTCAACATGGATGGCGCAGCCGAAAGCAGCGCAGCGGTCAGACACAGCGGCGATGCGATCCGGATCTTGTGCAGAAATTCCATGGTTTAACCATGACACAAACCGCGCGATTCGGGAAACCGCCAAGCGCTGGGTGGAGCGATCTGGCGGACAGGGTGGGATTCGAACCCACGGTGAGCTTACACCCACGGCGGTTTTCAAGACCGCTGCCTTAAACCACTCGGCCACCTGTCCTCACCTTCGAGGCGATTGTGCGCCTAGCGGTGAAATTTGGATTTGTCACCACTGCCTGCTGTCAAAATCGTCGGGCGACCAGCGTTGCACCGTATTATTGTTATTTGCGGCTCACGGCTTACAAGCGACCACGGCTCGCGCCTTGTTATCTGGAGAAGTCGATGCGTTCGTTCACTAAATCGCTCCTGCCCGCTCTGGCGCTGGGCCTTGCGCTAACCAGCCCGGCCCGGGCCGCGCCGGACCAGCTGGAATCCTCGCCGATGATGCACGAGGGCAAGCAGGTTGGTTGCCAGTTCACTTTTGGCCACAGCCAGCTCGATCCCGGCAATTTTGGCACAGGTGAAGCGTTGGTCGAAGGATCGATCAGCATTCTGAAATTCGGTACGAACATCATTTTCGCGCTCAAGATGGGGGTTTCCGGCCCGGACAAGAGCAAGCGCGCCGGTCCGTTCGAAGCCAATTTCGTCGATGGTGAAACTCCCAATACCGCCTCGCTGATGAGCAAAATGGATTCCGACGACCAAGGCTACCGTCTGTTCGCTTTCAAGGCGGATGACGCGACCATTGCCGCGGCAATCAGCAAGCCAGGCAAGGACCGGACTGTCCGGTTGTCATACCGCCTCAAAGAAGGTGGACCAGTAGCGCAAGTGGCAATTCCACTCGATACCGATGCTGGACGCACAGCCTTTGTCGGCTGGCTCGGCTGCATCGAAGACATCACCAAGTAAACCGCTTCGCGGGGTGGGTGCCTGGCACCTGCCCCGTGACCCGCTAAACCCGCAACGTGGTTAATCCAGCGTTAGCTTGACTGAGTTTTCACGCTTTTTGCCCTGCGGCGGTGACCCGATTTGTCCCATTCGTGGGGCGATCCCCCCCTATCCCATGGTTAAAGCGGCCCTTCTGCAGCCCTGCGTTTCTGCCGTTCTGGTCACCTTTTGGTAAGGTCTGAACGGCTATTTCCGGGGGCATGATGACGCTGACCAAAGCTGACGATTCTCCTTCCGCAACTGACCAATTCGGCGAGCGTCTGCGCGCCCTGCTGAGCCTCAACTGCGAGGTCCGTCAGGGCACCAGAGCTTGGCAACGGGCTGTGCTCGAGGACCTCTCGCCAACTGGCTTTCGCATCTCGGGACTGACCCATCCCGATCCGGCCAAACTGCTTTCGATCCGGATCCCGGGGATGCAACTGCTCAGCGCCAAAATCCGTTGGAACACCGGCGTGGTGGTCGGCTGCGAATTCACGGCGCCGCTGCACATTGCGGTATTCGACCATCTGGTCCGTGAGGCGAAGCGGTACGGCTAGATGTGGATTGCGCGGCCGTAAGCGGCCAGGACGCTTTCGTGCATCATTTCTGACAGGGTTGGGTGCGGGAACACCGTGGCCATCAGCTCAGCCTCGGTCGTCTCCAGTGTTTTGCCGACGACATAGCCCTGGATCAGTTCGGTCACTTCGGCGCCGATCATGTGTGCGCCCAGCAATTCGCCAGTCTTGGCGTCGAACACCGTTTTGACGAAGCCCTCAGCCTCACCCAGCGCAATGGCCTTGCCATTGCCGATGAACGGAAACGTCCCGGCCTTGACCGTGTAACCGGCCTCCTTGGCCTTGGCCTCGGTCAAGCCGACGCTGGCGATCTGCGGGTGGCAATAAGTGCAGCCGGGGATGTTGAGGCGGTCCATCGCGTGGGGGTGGACGTCCTTGTTGCCGAGCGCCTGCGCAATTGCTTCGGCGGCGATAACGCCTTCGTGGCTGGCCTTGTGGGCGAGCCACGGCCCCGGGGTGACATCGCCGATGGCCCAGATGCCGGGGACATTGGTGCGGCCCATGCCATCGATCGCAATAATCCCGCGTTCAGCTTTGATACCAAGTGCTTCAAGCCCAATGTTCTCAGAGTTTGGAGCAATCCCAACGGCGACAATGACGTGGCTGAAGTCGCTGGTGACAACCTTTCCGTCCTTGCCCTTGATCGCGGCTTTGATGCCGGTGGCGGATACGTCGATCTTCTCGACCCCGGCCCCTGTCAACACAGTCATGCCCTGCTTTTTGAGCGCCTTTTCAAGGAAGGCCGAAACATCAGCGTCTTCGACCGGGACGATCCGGTCCATCATCTCGACGACGGTCACTTCGCTGCCCATGTCGTTGTAGAAGCTGGCGAACTCGATCCCGATTGCGCCAGAGCCGATCACCAGCAACTTGCTTGGCAATTCCTTGGGCGTCATGGCGTGGCGATAAGTCCAGACGCGATTTCCATCGGCCTTGGCAAACGGCAGATCGCGCGCCCGCGCGCCGGTGGCGATTATGATGTGCTTGGCGGAGAGTGTTTCGCCGTTGACTTCGAGCTTGCCCAAACCTCCTGCTGTAGGCGCTGCAGTCAGCCGCCCCTCGCCCATGAACACGGTGATCTTGTTCTTCTTCATCAGGTGCGTAACGCCCTGATTGAGCTGCTTGGCCACACCGCGGCTGCGTTTGACCACCGCGTCTAAATCGGCACTGATCCCTTCAGCAACCAGGCCATAGTCCTTGGCGTGCTTCATCTGATGAAACACCTCAGCCGAACGCAGCAGCGCCTTAGTCGGAATGCACCCCCAGTTCAGACAAATCCCGCCCAGTAGCTCGCGCTCGACAATCGCCACTTTCAGGCCCAGCTGGCTCGCGCGGATCGCCGCGACATAGCCGCCGGGGCCGGAGCCGAGGATGATGAGGTCGTATTGTTCGGCCAAAATTAAGCTCCAAATCTATTTGCGTTGGAAGTAACCGCCAACGGTCAACGCACCGATGAGTGACCCAAGTGCAATACTGAAATAGGTCAATAAAGAGCGAATTATGCTCCATGGGCGATCCGTAATCTTCTCATAAATCTGCAGCGCTTGAAGCTTTTGATCAGCCGTCAATGCAGGGTCTTTCATGACGGCTACAATGTCTGAAACTTGAGCCGTGTCGAAACTGGTTGCCTGCACGAATGAGCCAGCGATTCCTCCAACCACGGCAGCGCAAACTGGGACAACCCAGTTCTTTACAATCTGCTGCCCTCGTGACTGCTCTGACATTTCAAGCCACCAACCCCAACGGGTTCTCAATCAAATCCTTGAACGCCTGCATCAGCTGCGCCCCGTCGGCCCCATCTATCGCGCGGTGGTCGAAGCTGCCGGTGGCGCACATCACGCTGGCGACCGAGAGCGCGCCGTCGACAACATAGGGCCGCGCTTCGCCTGCGCCGACCGCCATGATCATCGCTTGCGGCGGATTGATTACCGCGTCGAACTGCTTGATCCCGAACATCCCAAGGTTGGAGAGGCTGGCGGTGCCGCCCTGGTATTCGTGCGGCTGCAGCTTGCCAGCTTTGGCCTTGTCGGCCAGCGCTTTCATCTCGGTTGAAATCTGCGCAACGCCCTTGGTCGCGGCGTCGACGATGATCGGCGTGATCAGGCCCGAAGGCGCGGCGACCGCCACCGAAATATCGGCGCGCGCATATTTGCGCAGTTCGTCGCCCGCGAAGCTGACATTGCACTTGGGCACCCGGATCAGCGCTTTGGCCAGCGCCTTGATCAGCAGATCGTTGACCGAGAGTTTTACGCCGTCCGCCTCGAGCGCCTTGTTCAATTCACCGCGCAGCTTGAGCAGCGCGTCGAGCCGAACATCGACGGTCAGATAGATATGCGGAATGGTCTGTTTGGCCTCGGTCAAGCGGCGGGCGATGACCTTGCGGATATTGTTGAGCTTTTCCGCCTCGAACGGAATGCCGAAGTCTGGCAGCGCGGCGGAGGTAGCAGCGGCGGCAGGCGCTGCAGCGGTGACGGGAGCTGCACCGGCTTGCGCGCCCTCAACGTCAGCCTTGACGATCCGGCCATTGGGGCCGCTGCCGGTAACGCCTTTCAGATCGACGCCGGTCTGCGCGGCAATCCGCTTGGCCAGCGGCGAAGCGACAATCCGGTCGTCCTTGGCAACCTCCGCTCGTGCTGAACTTGTCGAAGCACTTGGCGCGACGGTCGGTGTGCGGGCTTCGACAGGCTCAGCTTGAGCGGGTTTAGGAGTTGGGGCAGGCTTCGCAGCCTCTGCCACCGGCACCGCTGACGTATCCTCATCCTCGCCCGCCAGCGTGGCAATGACCGTGCCGACTTTGACCCCTTCGGAC
>JANMHL010000112.1:0-1530 GCA_031375125.1 Novosphingobium sp.
GGCCTCGCCGCCTGCCGCAACCAGACCGCCTGCGTCCTTGGCATCAAGCTCGCGGCGCACGTCTTCGATCTTGTCTGGCCCGAGCGGCAGGGCCTTTTCGGCCAGCGTATCGACCAGATCGGGCAGAGTGAAATCCACCGACAGCCCGGTTGCGCCCGCCGCGCTCAGCGCTTCGATGGCCACTGCCACAATTTCGCCAGCCGCGGCGACACTGTCCGATCCGATCAGTTCCGCGCCCAGTTGCAGCCGTTCGCGGGTCGGGTCGAGCCCATCGCCCTTGATCGTCAGCACTTGCCCGGCATAGCATAGCCGCAAGGGCCGCGCCGCCGTGGCCAGCGCGGTGGCCGCGATCCGCCCGACTTGAACGGTGATATCGCTGCGCAGCGCCAATGTCCGCAAGGACGCGGGATCAACGAACCGGAACATTCGGCGCGGCTGCACCCCGGCCATCCGGCTGGCCAGCGACTTCTCGAACTCGATTGCAGGCGGCTGAACCCGGTCATAGCCATGCGCATCCAGCACATCGATCACCGCCCGCGTCACCCGCGCAGCGGCGGCGGCAGCGGCGGGGAGCCGGTCTTCAAGGCCTTCGGGCAACAGATCGCGGTCGGTGTCTTGCATGGTACGTTCCCGTTGCCCGAACTGACTTCAGAACGCCAGCGCCATTGCCCGCTTGACGCCCGGCAGCGCGCGGACCTGTTCAAGCAGCGCCAGTTCGACCTTGCTGTCGACCGAGAGCAGCAGCACCGCTTCCCCGCCCGCTTCGCGGCGGCCGAGGTTGAACGTGCCGATGTTGATCGCATTTTCGCCCATCAGCGTGCCGACCCGGCCAATGAACCCGGGGGCATCTTCATTGACGATGTACATCATGTACCCGGCCATTTCGGCTTCGACCTTGATCCCGAACAGTTCGACCAGCCGCGGTTCACGGTTGGAGAACAGCGTGCCTGCGACCGAGCGTTCGCCCGCATCAGTCTTGACCGAAACGCGGATCAGAGTGTGGTAATCGCCTTCCTTCTCGGACTTGACCTCGCGCACTTCCATCCCGCGCTCTTTGGCCAAAAAGGGCGCGTTGACCATATTGACGGTGTCCGACTGGACCCGCAGGAACCCGGCCAGAACGGCGGCTACAATCGGCTTGATGTTCAGCTCTGCCGCTGCGCCCTCGGCGTGGATCGAAATGCGCGGGATCGAACCGGTGGTCAGTTGCCCGATCATGCTGCCCAGTTGTTCGGCCAGCGCCATATACGGCTTGAGCTTGGGCGCTTCCTCAGCGCTCAAGCTTGGCACGTTGAGGGCGTTGGTGACCCCGCCGTTGACCAGGTAATCAGCCATCTGCTCGGCCACTTGCAGCGCAACATTGACCTGCGCTTCGTTGGTGCTGGCACCCAGATGCGGCGTGCAGATGAAATTGGGCGTGCCGAACAGGGGTGAGTCCTTGGCCGGTTCGCTCTGGAACACGTCGAGCGCCGCTCCGGCGACATGGCCCGAATCGAGTGCCTCCTTCAGCGCTGCTTCGTCGATCAGGCC
>JANMHL010000237.1:0-3799 GCA_031375125.1 Novosphingobium sp.
CAAGCTGGTGCCGATGCTGGAGGACGTGCACGAGCGGTTGTGCGGGGTGGATATCGAGCGGCTGCCCTATGCCGAGTTGATCGCGACCTATGACACGCCGGGGACGCTGTTCTACCTCGATCCGCCCTATTTCGGGACTGAGGATTACTATGGCCCTGGGGTGTTCTCAGCAGCCGATTTCGAGCTTCTGAGGGGCCTCTTAGAGGGCCTTAAAGGACGCTTCATCCTATCGATCAATGACACCCCGGAGATCCGCGCGATCTTCGGCCAGTTCGCGATGGAGGAGGTGGCGGTCAACTATCGGATCAGCGGCGGGGTGACAGCGGCGCGGGAGCTGATAGTCTCCGGGTGAATCACAAGGAGAATCGCAATGTCGCTTTGGACGCAAGACCTTTTGGGCCGAGCGAAAATAATAACCGAGCAAGGTAAGGTGGTCCGCCTCTTTTTTGGCGAGCACCACATCGACGTTCGGTCTGCGACACAGTCGATCCACGGCATCATCGAGGGTGAAACAGCGGCCTGTTACCGCTATGCGATCAGCGAAGAGAGCCTTTTGGGCATAGCCGAACTTGGCTAATCAGGTGAGCTCTAGTGCTCTAAATTGCGGTGACAATTACTCTAAAACCTCGCGCCGCGCTACAGTGCCGCGCATGATCACCCCAACCGCGCCAATGCCGCCGCGAGCCGCGTGGCCTCAGCCTGATGCAACGCATGATCCGCCCGCGCCTTTTCAACCGCTTCGGGCTTGGCCTTTTCGGCAAAGGCTGGGTTGGACAGTCGCCCTTCGAGCGACTTGGCTTCCTTGGTTGAGGATTCCAGCGCCTTGGTCAGCCGGGCCTTTTCGGCGGCAATGTCGATCACGCCCGCCAGCGGCACGATGATGTTGGCGTCCCCAGCACCGATCTGCATCGCGGCACCGGCAGGTGCGGGTTCAAAGCGGATACCGTTCAGCCGCGCCAACCGCTCGATCACGGCGGGATTGCGTTCGATGTTGCCGCGCGTGACGGCGCTTGGTTCAGGCAGGAAAGCGTCGAGTTTCGCACCGGGATTGATGCCCAGTTCGTTCTTGGCGGTGCGCAGGTTGCCGACCAGTGCGATCAGCCAATCCACCTCAGCCTTCGCCGCCGCATCAACGCCAACACCCGGCTCCGGCCATTTCGCCGTGATCAACGGATAGTCTGCCCGGTCGCCCAGCTTGCTCCACAATTCCTCGGTCACAAACGGCATGAACGGGTGCAGCATCACCAGAATCTGGTCGAGCACCCAGCCGGCCACGGCCTTGGTTTCGGCGTCGAAATTGCCCTTGATCAGTTCGATGTACCAATCGCAGAATTGGTCCCAGACGAAGTGGTAGACCGCATTGGCCGCCGCATCGAACCGCAGATCGGCCATCGCCTGATCGAGCGTCGCCAAGGTTTCGACCACTTCGCCGATGATCCATTTGTTGACCGCGCTGGTCGCCGCCGGGGCTGCCAGCGATGCGCTCGCGCCGATGCCGTTGCTCTGGCAGAACCGCGCCGCGTTCCACAGCTTGGTGGCGAAGTTGCGGTAGCCTTCGACCCGGCGCTCATCCATCTTGATGTCACGGCCCTGGCTTTCCATTGCCGCCATAAAGAACCGCAGCGCGTCGGCCCCGAACTGGTCGATCAGGCCGAGCGGATCGACCACGTTGCCTTTGGACTTGGACATTTTCTGCCCATCCGGCGCGCGGACGAGGCCATGTAGATAGAGCCGCGGCCACGGGTTCTGCCCGGTCATCGCCTGCCCCATCATCATCATCCGGGCATCCCAGAAGAACAGGATGTCAAAGCCGGAGATCAGCAGGTCGTTGGGATAGTGGCGCTTGGCCAGCTCCGCGTCATCCGGCCAGCCCAGCGTGGCGAAGGGCCAAAGTGCGCTGGAGAACCAGGTGTCGAGCACGTCTTCGTCGCGGGTGATTTTGAGGTCCCCCGCCAGCGCCTGCGCGGCGGCCTCATCCTCGGCGACGAAGATTTCGCCATCATCGGCATACCACGCCGGGATCTGATGCCCCCACCACAGCTGGCGCGAAACACACCACGGCTGGATGTTTTCCATCCAGTTGAAGAAGGTCTTTTCCCAGCTCTTGGGCACGATCTCCACCGCGCCTGTGCGCACCGCGTCGAGCGGAGCTTTTGCCAGCTCAGCGGCGTTGACGTACCACTGGTCGGTCAGCATCGGCTCGATCACCACGCCGCCGCGGTCACCGAACGGCTGGACGATCATCTTGTCTTCGACCGCGATCATCAGCCCTTCGGCGTCGATATCGGCGATCACCGCTTTGCGCGCCGCATAACGGTCAAGCCCGCGGTATGCCTCGGGCACCAGATTGAGCGCGTCGATTTCGGCGGGATCAAATGCACCGCTGGCGGCAATTGCCTGAGCGCGCGCCGAAACTTCGGCGTAGGGTGCGCCATCGGCTCGCATCTGCGCGGCTTCATCCATCAGGCGGTACATCGGAATGCCATTGCGGCGGGCCACGTCATAATCGTTGGCATCGTGCGCGCCGGTGATCTTGACCGCGCCCGAGCCGAAATCGGGATCGGGATAGAGATCGGTAATGATCGGGATCAGCCGCCGCTGGGCCTTGGGGCCAACCGGGATTTCGCACAGCTTTCCGACGATCGGGGCATAGCGCGGGTCATCCGGATGGACCGCCACCGCTCCATCGCCCAGCATGGTTTCGGGCCGGGTGGTGGCGATTGAGATGTAATCGCGCACCTCCTCGAACACCACTGCGCCATCGGCGTCACGCTCGATGTAGGTATAGCTTTCGCCGCTGGCCAGCGGGTATTTGAAGTGCCACATATGGCCAGCAACATCGCGGTTTTCGACCTCGAGATCGCTGATCGCGGTCTTGAGCGCCGGATCCCAATTGACCAGCCGCTTGTCGCGGTAAATCAGCCCCTGGTTGAACAGGTCAACGAATACCTTGACCACCGCCTTGGTAAAGTGCGGGTCCATCGTGAACTGCTCGCGGCTCCAGTCCATCGAACAGCCCAGGCGGCGCAGCTGACCGGTGATGGTCCCGCCGCTTTCGTGCTTCCACTCCCAGACTTTGTCGATGAAAGCCTCGCGGGTGTAGTTGGTGCGCTTGTCTTGGCTCGCCTCAAACTGGCGTTCGACCACCATCTGGGTCGCGATCCCGGCGTGGTCGGTGCCGACCACCCACAGCGCATCCTTGCCGCGCAAGCGTTCATAGCGGATCACCACGTCTTGCAGCGTATTGTCGAGCGCGTGACCGATATGGAGCGATCCAGTGACGTTCGGCGGCGGGTTGACGATGGTATACGGCTGAGCGTCCGGGCGTTCCGGGCGGAACAGTCCGTTGGCCTCCCAATGGGCATACCACTTCGCCTCAATCGCGGCGGGGTCGAACGTCTTGTCTAGGGTGCTGTCTGTCATCGTTCCGGGCCTTTGCCAGCGGGGCGGCGCGGGTGCAAGGCTTTGCCCCGCCTTGCCGAAGCCGCATTTTTCCCGCACACACCGCTGCGATGCGCGAATGGGCCGAATTCACGATTTCCGAGGGCGACGATGGCGCGCGCGGGCTGGTGCTGACCGGGCCGCTGGTAGTGTCCGCGATTGGCCGCCTTGATGGCGCGCTGCGCGGTTCGGGCGAGCAGTTTACGCAGATCGATCTGAGCCAGGTCAGCGAAGTCGATACGGTCGGTGCCTGGACCGTCTGGCGGCTGGCGCGTGATAGCGGCGCCGATATCGTCGGGGCCAGCGACAAGGCGCAGCGCTTGATCGCCGCCGTCCACCGCAACGAACTGGACGAGGC
>JANMHL010000241.1:0-7569 GCA_031375125.1 Novosphingobium sp.
CGGCCTCGCCGACGCGGTCCATTGCTTCGCGTGCTTCGGACAAACCATAGGGCATTTTTTTGGTAAAAAGGCTATAATAGATATTTTGAATCAAAGTAGTTGTGTTGGGATTAGGATATACTATGCCAATGATCCATCAACTGGACATAGTCGCGGTAATAGGTGCCGATTTCGCGCAGACCGTAAGTGAATTCCTGCCCTTCGGCGAACAGCTGCTTGAAGCCGGAGAAGCAGCAGCCCATCGCGCTGCGCCGGGCATCGATGATCTTGGCGTTCGGCAGGATCAGTTTGATCAGGCCGATGTGCCTGAAATTGTTCGGCATCTTGTCAATGAAGAAGGGTTTGCCTGCTTTTCGATAGATCCGGGTTTCGCGGATATACTCATCGCCAAATCCGGTCAGATCTTCGGCTGACAATTCGGCAAGATTGCCGGGATATTCCGGCTCTTCGCTGATCAGGCGTCGGCGGTCGAGCCGATGCGCGAGGGCCAGGATGTTGGGCAGCTCCATCGTCCCTTCGACCATACTGTGCGAGGCTAGGATCTGTTCGAGCAGGGTTGATCCGGCGCGCGGCAGGCCGACGATGAAGATCGGATCGGGCGCCTGGCACCCGGCCCCGGCAAACCGGTCCAGCAGATCGCGAGTCACCAGCTCGCGCTGAAGCGCCATATCCTTGGTCAGGCGTTCAGGGGTGTAGCGCAGCTCGTCGCGCTTTAGCTGGTTGCCGCGTTCGTAATAAGCAAAGGCTTCGGCGTGATCGCCGCGGTCTTCGAGCGCTTTGCCTAGCGCGAAGCAAAGGTGATAGCGGTCCTCCAGCGCGACCAGCGCCGAGGCTTCGCGTTCGCGCATCTGGGTGATCTCGGCATCATCGAACCGGTAAGTTTTGAGGTTGGCGAGGCTCCAGAAGGCATCGCCGTAATCCGGCTTGGCCTGATAGGCCCGGCGATAGGCTCCGATCGCATCGTCCTGTCGCCCGACCGTTTTAAGCGCATGGCCATAGGTCAGGTTGATCCCGGGATTGGTCGGCATCGAGCTCAGCAAGGCTTCGTAGATCAACAAGGCTTCGTCGAATTCCCCGATCGCAATGCTTTCATTGGCGTAGAGCATTTCGAATTCGGGGTTGCCCGGCTCCTTGGCGCGCAGCTCTTTGGCCTCGGCCAGGGCTAGTTCGTATTTTTGGCGTTTGCGCAGCACTTTGACATAGTCAAAATGGGCGCTGACGTTGCCAGGTTCCAGCACCTTGCAGGATTCGAGCAAGAATTCCGCCTCGTCATAGGCGTTGAACTTCATCCCGATCTCAGCCAGCAGCCGCATTGCCTCAACGTGATGGCCGTTGCGTTGCAGAAAAGCCCGGCACAGTTGTTCGGCCTTGGCCAGCTTTCCTTCCTGGAGGAAGCTGGCAACGCTCAGCAGTTCGGGCGGAAGCGCCGAGAGGTGCGTGAACTGCGCATCGGCAAAATTGGCCAACGCCTCGCGCCCACCGGCCCGGTGTAAATCGGCCAACTGACGCCAGCTGGCCGCAAGGGCACCATTGTGCGAAACCGCGCGCTGATAGGCCGCAGCAGCCTCATCAGCTTGGCCCAGATCGCGCAAGCAATGGGCCCGTTCCTGCCAGCCCCGGCCATAGCTCGGATCGCGGGCGATCAACCGGGCCAAACTGGCCAAGGCAGCAGTCGGCTGGCGGAGATAACGCTGGGCCACGGCAAGCGTGTAAAGGGCGTCGAGGTTATCAGGGCTGCGGGCAAGCAATTGCTCGCTGGCCGTGGCGGCCTCATCAAAGCGGGCATTCTGCAGCAGCAATCGTGCTTCACGCAGCGCAGCTTCTATAATTTCGGGCGTCGCCGCCGCCTGCATTGTCACCTGCTCACCTCAATTGGTACGAAAGACAGGGAGGACACTGTTGCAGTTCAATCGCGGGATCAATGCCAAGTTAGCGGGAGGCGGGTCGCCGCACCGAATCCGGTGCGGCGACCCTTACCCTATTGCTTACATCGAGTACGAAATGCGCATCCCGATCGTCCGCGGACGCGAAGTGGTGACACGCAGTTCACCGTCGTTCCCGCTCTTATAAAGCTCGGGACGTGCATCGGTGAGATTGTCGGCGAATACTTCAAGCCGCCATTCGTCCTTCGAGACGCCGAAAGCAGCCGAAGCAGTGCTGTAGGCAGCCATCTTCTGGGCCACTGGCAGCGGCGAGATAACACTACCCGGGCTGACCAGAACGCCGTTGTAATAGACCGGTGTCGAAGCAGCATAGCCCAAAGTCGGGTTGAAGCTTTGATAGCGGATGCTGACGTTGTCGATTACGTCAGAGAAGCTGCTGCCAACGTGGTGGAACGAAGCCTGCACGAACGGCTTCAGACCGGAATCCAGCTCCTTTTCCCAGCGCAAGCGAACGTTGAACTGGAATTTGGGGCTGAGCGCCAGCGGGCTGCCAAGCGGACGTAGCACCTGGGTGTTGCGGCGATACTTGGTCAATTCGGAGTCATTGTACGAGAACGCCCCAGCCAAGGTCAGCTCGGTGGTCGGGCGGAAGGTGATATCGCCTTCGACCCCGGTGATCCGGGCATCGACCAGGTTGGTAGTGAAGGTCTGGTTCGAAATGTTCTGGTCAAACACCGTCATCTGGATATTCGACCAGTCGATCCGATAGGCCGCCAGATTGATCTGGAGGCGGCGATCGAGCAGCGAGAATTTCCCGCCGATTTCGTAGTTCTTCACTTCGTCCGGACGATAGACTGCCAGATCGGCAAATTCGGCCGAGGTGCAGTTGACGCCTTCCTTGCACGGACGGCGGTTGAAGCCGCCGGGCCGGAACCCTTCCGAGTAGGTCGCATAAAGCAGCGAACCATTGCCGAACTTATAAGTCAGGTTGCCCTTGAACAGCACACCCTTGAACGTTGCAGGCGAAACGTTTGCCAGCAGGACGTTGAGGTTCGCGCTGACGCAGTAATACTGCGGCGGTGTAACCGCAGGCGTATAGGTCCCGGTCCCGGCATTATAGATCCCGCGTGAATTGCCGCAGAAGCTGGTGGCCGAAGACCCGTTCATCGACGCCTTTTCATTGTAGTAGCGGAAGCCACCGGTGACCGTCAGCGCTTCGGGAACGATATCGAACGAAGCTTCACCATAGACCGCAAGCTGCCGGTCACGGCGTTGAATGTCATTGAAAAAGCCAACATTTACCGGGCGAACGCTGGTATCGAAGGCATTGACCGATGGGTCAGGACGACGCGGGTAGATGAACCCAGCCGCCGACTGGAGGTATGACCAATCGGTGTTGTCCCACAGCTTGTTGACGTCATAGAACACGCCAAGCGTAGCGCGAACGCGCGAGTCCTTTGGCGTGGTGATGCGCATTTCGTGCGTCGTGCGTTTGGTTACGTTGCGAACCGAATAGGACTTGTTGGGCGTGTAGCAGGTGTTGCCGATGTTGCCGTTGTAGGCAGCAGTATAATAGACGCCGCGATCGCACTCGTAGAACGGCATATAAAGGCCGATGTTCGAATAACCGGCATAGTCGGCATGCTGCCTGGCCTTATGGTGCATGTACGACCCGGTATAGATGATATCGAGCTTGCCCAGGCGGCCATTGACCGACCAGGTGGTCAGGTCGGCGCGGTCTTCCAGCGTGTTGTTGTCAAACTTGGTGACCTGAAGATCGCCAACGGCAGGCTCATAATCGAACACGCCATCGGTATCGAGCTGCTGGCGGACGTGCATCACGTCGATCGACCAGTCATCGCTGACTTTGTAGGTCAGCGCGAAACGGGCCCCGCGATAGGTCGCATCGTTGTAGTTGTCTTCGGCAAAACGGTCGTTGTTGATCGTTTGGCGGGTCGGGGTGTTATAGAGATAAGCCCCGCCGCTGGTGCCGCACGATGGACGTCCGTTGAACAGAACCACTGACTGTTGGCAGGCCTGGATGGCGCGCATGACCAACAGCGGGTTGCCGGTGGGCAGTTGGCCAGCCTGGCCGGTCTTGGGATCGAACGGCATCTGGAAGGTGCTGCGGACGTTGTCGATATAGCCGCCTTGGCTGTCGTTATAAACGACCACGCGCAGTGCCAGCTTGTCCTTGATGATCGGGATATTGATGAAGGCATCGCCTGCAACGCTATCATCGCCGCCCTTGGTCATCGCATAGCTGGCATTGAAACCGGCATGGAATTCGCTGACGTCGGGCTTGTTGGTGATGTAGCGAACCACGCCGCCCATGGCGCTTGCGCCAAACAGGGTGCCTTGCGGTCCGGCCAGCACTTCGACGCGTTGCATATCAACCGCGTAGAGATCGAGGTTGCGGCCGACCAGCGAAGCGGGGGCATCGTTCACGTAGAGGCCCACGGTTGGCTGCGCGCCGGCGGTGCCCGCAATCTGCAGGCCCGGCGAATCGGTCGACAGGCCGCGGATGAAGATCGAAGTTGCACCCGGACCGCGCGATGCCGTGCGGACGTTCGGCAGGTATTCGACCAACTTGTCGAGCTTGGTGATGTTGAGATCGTTGAGCGTGTCTCCGCTCAGCGCCTGGATGGCCACCGGGATCTTGTTGAGCGATTCTTCGCGGCGCGTTGCGGTCACGACGATATCGGCGATGCTGCCGTCATCAACCTTCGTTGCGGCCTCCTGGGCAAAAGCTGGCGCCCCGCCTGCACCAAGGATCGCTACAGCGACGATTGCCGACGATATTTTCCAGCTGGCTCTCAATTTACATCTCCCCATTTGACCCTGAGCGCGTGGGATGTTTTCGATCCCATTCATGCCTTATGAAGGCTGTCTCCCCGCGCCGGAAGTGGCAATTCACCAAAATTTCCCAACCGGTAAAATTTATTCGTGGATCGATCACAACTTCTACATGTTGCAATCAGAACGGCTAATGTAGCCAGCCCGCATTGGACCGGCCTACCATACGCGGTTAGCCACAGCCGCCATTGCTTGATGCCCGGGGATTGTGATGCAAAAAGGTGCCGATTTCGTACTTCTGATTGCGACCGAAGATCGCAAGGGGATCGTTGCGGCGGTCGCAAATTCGATCGCGAGCCAGGACTGCAATATCATCGAAAGCTCGCAGTATGGCGATGCCATGACCGGGCGGTTCTTTATGCGGGTGGCATTTTCCGGCCCGGAAACGATGACCAGCGACAGCTTTACCGCCGCGTTCACACCGGTAGCCACGGCGTTCAGACTCGATTGGCGGATCCACGACCTGCGGCGCAAGCTGAAGGCCATGATCATGGTCAGCCAGGGCGGGCACTGCCTGAACGACCTATTGTACCGTACCTCGACCAAGCGTTTGCCGATGGAAGTGACCAGCGTGGTTTCAAACCACACCACTTGGCAACGCCGCGCCGCACACGAAGAAATCCCGTTCTTCCACCTGCCGATAACGCCGGAAAACAAGCTGGAGCAGGAAGCCAGGCTGATCCAGCTGGTCGAGGAACAGGAAGTCGATCTGATCATCCTGGCCCGCTATATGCAGGTCTTGTCAGACCAGCTGTGCCGCAAACTGGATGGCCGGGTGATCAATATTCATCACAGCTTTCTGCCGGGCTTCAAGGGCGCGAAACCCTATCACCGGGCCTACGAACGCGGGGTAAAAATGGTGGGAGCTACGGCGCACTACGTGACGCCCGATCTCGACGAAGGTCCGATCATCACGCAGGACGTCTCGATTGTCGATCACGCCGATACGGTCGATGACCTGATCGCGCAGGGCCAGGACACCGAAAGCCGCGTTCTGGCCCGCGCCGTTAAACTCCATCTGGAGCACCGGGTTTTGCTCAACGGCGGCCGGACGATCGTCTTCAAATAAGATTGTGATGACTGGCGGTTTTGGCGCCAGTAAGGTCAAAACCGAAACTCAGGAGTACTCCCACATGAAAACCCGCGCCGCCGTTGCCTTTGCTGCCAAACAGCCGCTTGAGATCGTCGAGCTTGATCTGGAAGGCCCCAAGGCTGGCGAAGTGCTGGTCGAGATCATGGCGACCGGGATATGCCACACCGACGCCTATACGCTCGATGGGTTCGATTCCGAAGGCATCTTCCCATCGGTGCTGGGCCATGAAGGCGCCGGGATCGTGCGCGAAATTGGCGCGGGCGTGACTTCGGTCGCACCGGGCGACCACGTGATCCCGCTTTACACGCCCGAATGCGGCCAGTGCAAAACCTGTCTGTCGGGCAAAAGCAACCTGTGCACCGCGATCCGCGCCACGCAGGGCAAGGGCGTGATGCCCGATGGAACCAGCCGGTTCAGCTACAAGGGCGAGACGATCTACCACTACATGGGCTGCTCGACCTTCAGCAACTTCACCGTGCTGCCCGAGATTGCGGTGGCCAAAATCCGTCAGGACGCGCCGTTCCAGTCCAGCTGCTACATCGGCTGCGGAGTGACCACCGGGGTCGGCGCGGTGACCAATACCGCCAAGGTCCAGCCGGGCGATAATGTCGCGGTGTTCGGGCTCGGTGGGATCGGGCTCAACGTCATTCAGGGGGCCCGGCTGGCGGGGGCCAAGGTTATCCTGGGGGTCGATATCAACCCGGCCCGCGAAGAATGGGGCCGCCGCTTTGGCATGACCCATTTCCTCAACTCCAAGGGGATGAGCCGCGAGGAAGTGGTCGCAGCGGTCGTCGCGCTGACCGATGGCGGGGCCGACTATACCTTTGACGCGACCGGTAACACCGAAGTGATGCGGACTGCGCTGGAAGCCTGCCACCGCGGCTGGGGCACCAGCATCATCATCGGGGTGGCCGAAGCCGGCAAGGAAATCGCTACCCGCCCGTTCCAGCTGGTAACGGGGCGAAACTGGCGCGGGACCGCGTTCGGCGGCGCCAAGGGCCGCACCGACGTGCCCGGGATCGTCGATATGTACATGACCGGCAAGATCGAGATCGACCCGATGATCACCCACGTGATGGGGCTGGAAGACATCAACAAAGCCTTTGACCTGATGCACGCCGGAGAAAGCATCCGCAGCGTGGTGGTGTTTTGATGGAGTCCAAGGTCGCCCGGCTGAAGGCATGACTGACGAGAGCCGCCTCGACGCCATCATCGCCGCCCATGCGGGGCGCGAGGGGCCGCTGTTGCCGATCCTCCACGATGTGCAGCACGCCTTCGGTTGCGTAGATGCAGCGGTCGAAGCGCGGATTGCCAAGGCGCTGAATCTGAGCCGGGCCGAAGTGCACGGCGTCGTCAGTTTCTATCATGACTTCACTGCCAATCCCGATCCGCGGCCCTGCGTCGAGCTGTGCCGCGCCGAAGCCTGTCAGGCCCGCGGGGTCGAGGCGCTGGTCGCCGAGGCCGAGCGCGCAGCCGGAAACCGGGTCAAGCTGAAGGCGGTTTATTGCCTGGGCCTGTGCAGCGTTGGCCCCGCCGCGCGGGTCGGCGACCGGGTATTTGCCCGGCTCGATCAAACGGCGCTGGTCAAGATGGTGCAATCGGCATGACCACGGTGCGGATTTCCGACGACGCGCTGGCACTGGCTTGCGGCGCCGATGAACTGGCCGCCGCGTTCGCCAATGCCGGGTGCACAGTCGAGCGCGTGTCGAGCTGGGGGATGCACTGGCTTGAACCGCT
>JANMHL010000275.1:0-4753 GCA_031375125.1 Novosphingobium sp.
CCGAACTCGCCGCCGACATCGTCGATCAGGGCATCGTGCTCACCGGCGGCGGCGCACTGATCCGCCGCTTGGATGAGCACCTTCGTGAGGAAACCGGCCTGCCGGTCTCGGTCGCCGAGGAACCGCTTACCTGCGTCGCCATCGGCACTGGCCGTGCCATGGAAGATCCCATCTATCGCGGCGTGCTGATGACCGCGTGATCGACGCGCACGCAATCCAGAAGGGACTCTAAGCCATGGCGCCCCCCTCTTCGCGCCGCTCGGGCTTTTCGAAGAAGGCGCAGTATTCGCTGTTCACCGGCTACCTGCTGGCCGCAGCGTGCGCTGTGCTCGGCCTCGGGCTGCTGGTGCTGTCGCTGCGCGGCTTGGCCTATACCACCTCGGTCCGGGTCGGTGGGGACAAGATGGACGAAGCAATCGTCTCGTATGTCCGCCGCCACCACAACCTGCTGATCGGTGAATCCACGGCAGAGCGGATCAAGAAGGACTATGGCTGCGCGATGATGCCGGCCGACGGGATTGGCGAAACGATCCACATCAAGGGCCGCGATCTGGTCAATGGTGTGCCCAAGGAGATCACCATCACCCAAGCCAACATTGCCGAGGCGCTGTCCGAACCGATCGGCCAGATCATCGAAGGCGTCCGGATCGCACTGGAAAACACCGCGCCCGAACTGGCCGCCGACATCGTCGATCAGGGCATTGTCCTGACCGGCGGCGGCGCGCTGATCAAGGGACTGGATGAATTCCTGCGCGAAGAAACCGGTCTGCCGGTGACGATTGCGGAAGACCCGCTGTCCTGCGTCGCCTTGGGCACCGGCCGAGCGATGGAAGACCCGATCTTCCGCGGCGTGTTGATGACGGCCTGAGCGGATCCGAGTTCGTGATCCGCGCAGCCACCAGCAGGACCTAGACCGGTGGTTTCGGCGCCCGGCAACCGGCGCCCAGGCCATTCCCGGCGGGCGCAGTACGGCACCTTTTTTGGTTATTTGATCGCGCTGGGCGGTGCCGGGATCGGTGCGGTCCTGCTGATCGTGTCAACCAATGACAGCGCCGCCTTTGCCGGAGCGCGAACCGCCGCCGAAGATGGCGTCGCGCCGGTCTCGCAAGTCACCGCCAAAGGTCGGACCGAAAGCCAAAGCCTGCTGGCCGTGATCGGCGGATACTTTACCCGCGGCAGCCGAGTCGCGCAGCTTGAACGTGAAGTCAGCCAAAGCCGGGTGCTGCTGGCCGAGCAAGCCGCGCTGAAAGAGGAAAACGTTCGGCTGCGCGCAACGCTGGGCCTGACCGAGGGCGAGCTCAAGCCGGTTGCTGTCGCGCGGTTGCTCGGCTCAACCTCGTCCTCAACCCGCCGTTTTGCCACGCTGGGCGTAGGCGCGAACCAAGGCGTCCGCCCCGGCATGGTGGTCCGCTCGCCGCTGGGGGTCGTCGGCCGGGTGATCGAGACGGGCAATTCAACCGCACGGGTCCTGCTGATCACCGATACCGAAAGCACGATCCCGGTGCGCCGCGCGCAGGATGGCGTTCAGGCCTATGCGACCGGCCGCGGTGATGGAACCGTGCAAATCAAATTGGCCGTCAGCGGGCTGAACCCGTTCAAAAAAGGCGATGCAATTGTCACTTCGGGTTCGGGCGGACTGTTCCGCCCCGGCGCGGCAGTGGCAGTGGTGGTTTCGCTGACCCCCGATGGCGCGATCGCCCGCCCACTGAGCGATCCCGGCATGACCGAATTTGTGGTGGTCGAGCCGATCTTTGATGAAGCACTGGCTGGCGCAGCCGCGACCCCTGTGGGCGGCACCTGATGCCCAGCCCGCTGATCGCGCCGATTACCGATGTGCTGCGCGATTTTGGCAAGCCGCGGATCAACCGCGCGCCTTCGCCGGTGCTGGCGGTCAGCCTGCCGTGGCTGCTGGTGATGCTCGGCTCGCTCAGCCCGACATGGCCGGTCATCGCCTCGGCGCCGCTGGTACCGCCGTTCGGGTTTCTGGTGCTGATCGCCTGGCAACAGCTGCGTCCGGGACTGTTTCCGGTCTGGGCTGGCTTGCCGCTGGGCCTGTTTGACGATCTGTTTTCGGGCCAGCCATTTGGTTCGGCAGTGATGCTGTGGTCGCTGGCGATGCTGGTGCTGGAGTTTCTAGAGGTGCGGTTTCCGTGGCGCGGCGTCGTGCTCAACTGGCTCAGCGCCAGCGGGATCATTGCCACCGGTTTGGTGCTGGCCTTGCTGATTGCCAACGCTGGCGGCGGGTCGGCGGCGGTCAGCATCCTGATCCCGCAGATCCTGTTTTCGATCCTGGCCTATCCGATCGCCGCGCGGCTGGTCGGTGCGGTTGACCGGTTCCGCCTGATCCCGATTATCACGGTCTAACGCGATGCTCGGCGAATCTCAGCACGTCAGTTCGGCCACGCTCAAGAACAGTTTCAGCCGCCGTTCGGTGCTGGTCGGCGGATTGCAGGTCGGCATCGGGGTGCTGCTGGCGGCGCGGATGGGCTGGATCGCGCTGGTCCAGAATGAGAAGTATGCGACGCTTTCAGAAAGCAACCGCGTCAGCCTGACACTGGTTCCCCCGCGCCGCGGCGCAATACTGGACCGCAACAATCAGCAACTGGCGTCAAACCGGATCGAGTTCCGGATCGACATAATTCCCGAACGGCTGGTCGACAAGGACACGACGGTTACGGATCTGGCGCGTCTGCTGGGGTTCGATGCGGTCCGGCTGCAGGATCTGCAGGACAAGATCGAAAAGGCCCATGGCTATCAGCCGGTCGAAGTGGTCTCTGGCCTCAAACCCGAAAACTATGACAAAGTGCTGGTACGCTTGCCCGAAATGCCCGGCGTGGTCGCGCAGCAGGGTTATACCCGCTGGTATCCGACCGGGCCTTCAGTCGCCCATTTGGCGGGCTATGTCGGCCCTGCGACGGCCAAGGACTATGACAAGGAACGCAACCCGCTGTTGCTGACGCCAGGTTTCAAGATCGGCAAGGACGGGCTGGAAAAGCATTTCGATACCACCATGCGCGGCATTCCCGGGGCGGACCGGGTTGAGGTTACGGCAACCGGTAAGTTCGTGCGCGATCTTGAGCACCGCGATGACATTCCGGGTGCGCCGATCAAACTGACCATCGATTCAGCACTGCAGGATTTCGCCGCACGCCGGATCGGGCTAGAATCAGCGGCGGTCGTGGTGATCGATTGTCAGGATGGCGGCATCCTTGCTTCGGTTTCCATGCCGGCCTTCGATCCCAATGCCTTTGCCGGTGGGATTGGCCGCTTGCAGTGGAAGATGCTGAACGAGGACGATCACATCCCGCTCCTCAACAAGGCTTTGCGCGGGCTTTATCCGCCCGGCTCAACGATGAAGCCGATGGCCAGCCTGGCGCTGCAACAACACGGCGTTGATCCCGACGAACGGGTCAGCTGCCCCGGCGGTTACCGGCTCGGCAACCGGTTCTTCCGCTGTGATGCGGTCCACGGCTCGGTCGATATGCGCCGCGCGATTGAGCAGAGCTGCAACACCTATTTCTGGTCAATGGCGCACCGGGTTGGCTACGATGCGATTGCTCCGGTGGCCAAACTGCTCGGGCTGGGCCAGGAGTTTGACCTGCCCGGCACCGCCCAGCGGTATGGTACAGTTCCCGATGCCGCCTGGAAAATGCGCCGCTATAAGCAGGAATGGTCGGCAGCGGATTCGCTCAACGCCTCGATCGGCCAGGGCTATGTTTCGGTTTCACCGCTGCAGTTGGCGGTCATGACCGCGCGGATCGCTTCGGGCAAAAACCTGCAGCCGTCGCTAATTTTTGGGCAAGAGAAACCGCCCGGTCCGGCCCTGCCGTTTACGCCAGAGCAGCTGGCCGTGACCCATGACGGGATGTTCCGGGTGGTCAATGGCAACGGCACCGCTGGCGGCAGCCGGATCGACATTGGCGGGATCAAAATGGCCGGAAAAACCGGAACCGCACAGGTCCGCGCGCTGGTGACGCGCGGCCACTTTGGCGACTGGAAGGGCCGCGATCACGCGCTGTTCGTGTGTTACGCCCCGGCCGATGCACCGCGCTATGCGATGGCGGTTGTGGTCGAACACGGCACCTTTGGGGCGCGCGCCGCTGCGCCAATAGCCAAAGACGTCATGACGTTTCTGTTCGATCCGCAAACCGCTCTGGCAACGTTGGCCAGCCTTGAACAAGGCTGGGGCGGCACGCCGAGCGAACGAATGGAATCCAAATACCGCGCCTATGTCTCTCGCGTCGGCACCGGCGCGCCCAAGGTCGGCGACGATGAAGCGGTCAAGTCCGTAATCAAAAAGGTCAACGACCCCGAAACGGTTGTCGATCATTCGGCCGGCGCCGCGACGACTGCGCGCCCGGAAGAGCCAGTCGAACCCGGCCGAGCGCCAGCGCCCGCCGCTTCGCCAACAGCAATTCCTTCGGGCGGCACCCCATGAGCCGCCGGATTGTTCCCGAAGCGATCGCGCGCGAGCCATGGGAAGTAATACTGCCCTTGCTGGCGCTCAACACCTTTGGCTCGGCGGTATTGTATTCTGCGGCGGGCGGCCATCTCAGCCCTTGGGCGTTGCTCCACATGATCCACTTCGGTGTGTTTCTGGTTATGGCCTTCGTGATTTCGCGGCTGCCGCAGGCGTTTTTCCGGGCGGCCACCTATCCGGCCTATGGCGTGCTGGTGACGCTGCTGGTTGTGGTCGATCTGTTCGGGGCGGTCCGCGGCGGCAGCCAGCGCTGGATCAATCTCGGCTTTATGC
>JANMHL010000309.1:0-1826 GCA_031375125.1 Novosphingobium sp.
GGGGGGTCAACACTATAATTTAAGACATTCGGGTGGTCGCAAACGACACCCCCACCTTCGCCCCCAAACGAAACTTGGTCGCGGGGTGGCCGCGCGCCACCGGGGTGATGGTGATGGCCAACGAAGGCGTGCTGGTGCGCGGTAACACCATTTCTGACAACCCGACTGCGCAAGTGCTGGTCGTCGCCTATCCCAAGCCGTTCACCGACAAGACTTATAACCCATTGCCGCGTAATGTGATCCTGTCGGGCAACCGCTTTTCAGGCGGGGGCAATGATCCACAGCTGCCCGGTGGCGAAATGCTGATGGCGGCGTTTGGTGGGCGGTTGCCCAATGTGATCTGGGATGGGGCGGGCCAGCCCCCGATTGCCAATGATCCGTTGCCGATCCTGTCGCTGGGCTTTGCCGGGCCGGACGTGGGCATGGCTGAGGCGAAGCCCGCGTTGCTTAATCTGATCCCGCCGCCGTCGATCACCATCCCGGTCGGGGTCGGCGCGCCGCCCGCGCTGGATGCCCGCGCCCGGCCATGAGGCTGCTGGCCGCCGCCTTGCTGCTGGCCGGAGCCGCAGTGGCGGCGGCGCAGACGCCGCGGGCGGTGCCAGTCAATGCGGCGGCGATTGTAGCTGACGGAATGCCCCGGCAGCTGTCCGAATTCGGCTTCTTCGCCGATCCCGCTGCGCAGCGCCCCGCGCCGGGGGTGACGGCTTATCGGCTCAACACGCCGCTGTGGTCGGATGGGTCAGAGAAGCTGCGGTTCGTTTACGTCCCCACCGGAACCAGGGCGCTGGCGGATGGCGAAGGACTGCTCAAATTCCCGGTTGGCTCGGCGCTGATCAAGACGTTTAAGCTGGAAGGCCGCCTGATCGAAACCCGCGTCTTACTGCACCGCCCAGAAGGCTGGGTGGCGCTGCCCTATCAGTGGAACGCCGATCAGACTGACGCAAAACTGGTGCTGGCGGGCGCGCGGCTGGATGCGCGAACCCCGGCGGGGGAGGCGATATCCTATGCAATCCCCAACAAGAACCAGTGCAAGGAATGCCACGCGTTGAACGGCGAGGTGACGCCGATTGGGCCGAAGGCGCGCAACCTTTCGGCGCTGTGGCTAACGGACTTGGCCAAAGCCGGAAAGCTGGATCACGCGCCCAAGGTCGCGCGGCGCGTTCCGCTGTGGGAGGACCGCGCCAAGGTTCCGGTGGCCGATGCAGCGCGCGGCTATGTCGATGTCAACTGCGCGCATTGTCACAACCCCGCTGGCGCGGCGTCGAATTCGGGGCTCTATCTCGGCTGGGAAATCAGCGATCCGGTGATGCTGGGGATCGGCAAGCGCCCGGTTGCCGCCGGGCGCGGATCGGGCGGGCTGGAATTCGGGATTGTCCCCGGAAAGCCGGAACAATCGATCCTATACCACCGCATGGCCAGCCTTGAAGGCGGCGTTGCCATGCCCGAAGTCGGTCGGGCGAGCCTTGACCGCGACGGGCTGGCCATTGTTGACGCTTGGATAAGGGGCTTGCGCTAGACCTTACGTGCAGCCTCGCCTAAGGCGCTGGCAACAGGGGTTTCCACCCGGGGAGTAACGAATTTGCGCAAGATCGGCCTGATCGGCGGCATGAGCTGGCTGTCGACCCAAACCTATTACGAGCACATCAACAAGCAGGTGCAGGCCCGCGCCGGTGCCCGGGCGAGCGCGCCGATGCTGATCGAAAGCCTCGATTTTTCCACCATGGCGCGGCTTTCGACGGCTGATGAATGGCAAGCGGCGGGCGAAGTGCTGGCGGCTTCGGCCCAGCGGCTCGAAGCGGCGGGTGCGACTGCGGTGCTGATCGGCG
>JANMHL010000313.1:0-10180 GCA_031375125.1 Novosphingobium sp.
CCGCAATCGTCAGCTGACCACTTGGTTTGATCGCGGTTCAATTGCGATTGCCGTCTATGTCGCCTTTTCTGGGGCGGTTGAGCAGCAATTCTGGACCCGGATTGACCCCGCCGGATGGCTCTGGCTGGTCGGCGGGGTGGCGCTGTTTCTGGTCATCGGCCACTGCGGCGCATGGTTGCTGGGCGGCGTGCTCAAACTTGACCGCGCCAACCGGATCACGATGCTGTTTGCGGGCGCGCAAAAGAGCATCGCGATGGGCGCGCCGCTGGCTGCGGTGCTGTTCAGTCCGGCGGCGGCGGGCGTCGTGTTGCTGCCGATCCTGCTGTACCATCTGGCGCAGTTGGTGCTGGCCGCGCCACTGGCCGCGCGGCTCAATCGGCCCTGATTGCGGCTTCGAAATCGTCGTCCGGATTGCGGCGGTTGTGGCGGATCGACCACCACAGCGATACCCCGATCAGGATCGCGCCGATCAACCCGGTGACCGTTTCAGGAATGTGGAATTTGGCCGACAGCAGCATAATCGCACCCAGCGCAATGATCGCCCAGAACGCGCCATGTTCAAGATAGCGATACTGCGCCAGCGTGCCCTGCTTGACCAGATGGATCGTCATCGACCGCACGAACATCGCCCCGATCGACAGCCCCAGGGCAATCACGATCATGTTGTTCGACAAGGCAAAAGCACCAATCACGCCGTCAAAACTGAACGAGGCATCGAGCACATTGAGATAAAGGAACCCACCAAGGCCAGAGCGGACCACCACGCCGTTCAGCTTCATCGCTTCATCGCGCATTTCCAAGATCGTGCTGATCGCCTCAACCGCAATGAAGCAGACCAATCCCAGCGTTCCCGCGATCATGAAAGTCAGCGCTTCGGCATCGGGCAGCATCCGCGAAATGAGGTAGATCACCACCAGCAACAGTGCAATTTCGGCGGCCTTGATATTGGACACCAGGCTCAGCTTCTTTTCGATCCAGCCGATCCAGTGCACGTCTTTTTCGCCATCAAAAAAGAACGACAGCCCGACCATCGCCAGAAACGCGCCGCCAAATCCGGCGATCCCAACGTGGGCGCTGCTGACAATCGCTTCGTACCGGGCAGGGTCGTTGAGCGAGAGGTTGAGTGCTTCGACAGGGCCCAGCCCAGCGGCAATCGCTACAATCGCCAACGGAAACACGATCCTCATGCCGAACACCGCAATCACCATGCCCCAGGTCAGGAACCGGCGTTGCCAGACTTCGTCCATGTCGGTCAGCACCGCCGCGTTGACCACGGCGTTATCGAACGACAGCGAAATTTCCAGAACCGAAAGGACTACAATAATCCACAGGATCGAAGCCGTGGCAGCTAGATCGCCGGTTTGCGACCAGGCATACCAGATGCTCAGAGCGAGGCAGACGACCGTAAAGAGGATCGAGCCCTTGTAGTATTTCATCAGCATGGAATTGCCCTGTCAGGTCTGCTGCGCCGCCCGTGCTGGCGGCGCGAACTTATTTGGGTTGATAGGTTTGGTCGGCGGTCGGGAATGTCCGCGCGCGGACTTCTTCGGCATAGCGCTGGGCCGCGCCAGAGATCGTTTCAGCAATCGCTTCGTAGCGTTTTACGAACCGCGGCACCCGGTCGAACATGCCGAGCATATCTTCGGTGACCAGCACCTGCCCATCGCACTGGGCCGAGGCGCCGATGCCGATGGTCGGGCATGACACGGCCTGGGTAATCTGGATCGCAACTGGTTCAATCACGCCTTCGATGACCAGCGCAAAGGCGCCGGCCTGATCGAGCGACTTGGCATCCGCGATGATTTTGGCGGCCTCAGCTTCGCTACGTCCGCGCGCGCCATAGCCGCCCAGCACATTGACCGCCTGCGGGGTCAGCCCGACGTGGCCCATTACCGGAATGCCGCGCTGGTTGAGGAACGCGACCGTCTCGGCCATCACTTCGCCGCCTTCCAGCTTGACCGCATCGCAGCCGGTTTCCTTAAGCAGCCGCGCTGCACTGGCAATCGCCAGTTCTTTTGACGCTTCATAGCTGCCGAACGGCATATCGACCACAACCGCGGCATGATAGGAGCCGCGCACGACCGCCGCCCCGTGTGCAACCATCATGTCGAGCGTGACCGGAACCGACGAAGGCAGGCCATAGATCACTTGCCCCAGAGAATCTCCGCACAGCAGCAGATCGCAGTGTTCATCCAGCAATTGGGCCTGCCGCGCGGTATAGGCGGTCAGCATCACGACCGGATTGGCGGTCACGCCGTCGACCTTGCGTTGGCGGATTGCCGGGATGGTCAGGCGGCGCAGCGGAGCCGGGGTGGGGTGGGCACGGCTGGTGGCCGTATCGAGCTGATAGGTGGTGGACATGGTGGCCCTTTAGCCGCTCGATCCTATCTGGGGAAGGCTTGGCAGTTACCTCTTGCCATGCGCGGGCTTGCCGCTAGCTTCCGCGGCCATGGGAAGTCATGCGGATCCGGAAGATAACGGACCGTCAATTTTAGGGGAACCGTATGTTCGGTCGCGTCAAATCGCTGGATGCCATTCTGGCAACCGCCGAAGTGAAGTCACTGCAGCAGGCGCTTGGCGTCTGTCAGTCTAATTGCGCAGCGGGGTGTGTCTGATGGCGAATCTCAATAATCGCAGCGTGCTGGAGCGGATGTTTGCGCGCAAGTCGATCGCCCAAGTGCAGCGGGAGACTCAGACGAGCGAGTTGAAGCGCACGCTGGGAAAATGGAACCTGCTGCTGCTGGGTGTCGGGTGCATCATCGGTGCGGGCATCTTCGTCAGAACCGGTAGCGCAGCGGCGCTTCATGCTGGGCCTGCCGTGCTACTTTCGTTTGTTGTGGCGGGAATTGTCTGCGCTTTTGCCGGGCTTTGCTATGCTGAGTTGTCGTCGACGCTGCCAGTTTCCGGTTCGGCCTACACCTATGGCTATACGACTTTGGGCGAATTCGTTGCCTGGATCATGGGCGCGCTGTTGCTGCTTGAATATGGCTTGGCGGCGTCAGTCGTTGCGGTCGGGTGGGGCGGCTATGTCGTCAGTTTGCTGGCCGACTTTGGCTTGGTGATACCACCGCAGTTTACCGGACCGGCCGGCTATCCTTTGATGAAGGATGGCGCGCCGGTGCTGGTTGACGGGCAGGCGGTGACCACCTTGTTCAACCTGCCGGCTTTCCTGATCTGCATGGCGCTGTCTGGCTTGCTGGTGGTTGGTGTTTCGGAATCGGCTAAGGTCAACAACGTCATCGTGGCGATCAAGGTCAGCGTCTTGACGGCGTTTATTCTGGTTGGCGGCGCGATTGTGCTGTCGAACTTTGGTGAGCTCAGCGCGAAGAACTGGGTGCCGTTTATTCCAGAAAATACGGGTCCCGGTCAGTTCGGCGTGGACGGGATTATGCGCGCTGCCTCGATCGTGTTCTTTGCCTATATCGGCTTTGAGGCTGTTTCGACCGCAGGGCAGGAGGCTAAAGATCCGGCCAAGGACATGCCGTTCGGGATCATCGGATCGCTGATCGTCTGCACTGTTATCTATATGCTTGTTGCGGCGATCATGACTTTGCTGGTGCCGTATCAGTCGCTCAACGTTCCAGACCCGGTTGCGGTGGTGGTTGATAGCTTCGGCCCGAGCTGGGGCTGGCTGGCCAAGATTATCAAGGTCGGGGCGATCATCGGTCTGACCTCGGTCGTGTTGGTGTTGATGTATGCGCAGACGCGGATTTTCTACACCATGGCGCGGGATGGTTTGCTGCCGAAGGTGTTTTCGCGGGTGCATCCCAAGTTCAAGACCCCGGCGATCAACACCGTTCTGGTTGGCGTGATCACCGCGGTTGCAGCAGGGTTTTTTGACATCAACGTGCTGGGTGACATGACTTCGGTCGGCACTTTGGCGGCCTTTGCGATCGTTTGTCTCTCGGTTATCTATCTGCGCCGGGCTGCGCCGGAACTTCCGCGCGGCTTCACGGTACCGTTCTATCCGGTGCTGCCGGTGTTGGGGATCGTGTCATGCCTGTACCTGATCACGACCGTGCCTTGGAACGTGCTGCAGTTCTTCATCTGGTATCTGCTGGGCGGGATCGTGCTCTACTTCGTCTACGGGATGCGGAATTCGAATCTTCAGCATGGCGAAGGGCAGGATGATGCACCGGATATGGGGGAATTCCCTGGGCCGGTGGTTGAGGATGATCTTCCGGGTTGATCGGTTGATCCTTCGTTCCTGAATAGAAAAAGGGCCGCTTCCTCCCGGAAGTGGCCCTTTTCTTTGGCGGTCGAAATTCTAGAGTTTGACTTCGGCATAACCACCTTCGATGTCGCCGCGAACTTCCATGCCGAGGAACATTTTGGCGGTGTCCACCACGCCCAGTTCGCCTGCCCAGATTGCGGCATCGCCCAGGTCCATCCGCAGCATGAGCGCGCTGCCTTTGCCTTCGGGGTACCAGGCTTCGACGGCTTTGCTCCACAGCGCATCTTTGCGTTCCTGGCTGGTTTCTTCGCTGAGCGTGCCAGAGAACCTTGCAAAGGTTTCGTGACCCTTGGCGACATAGGTGGCGCTGGCCGCACCCAGTTTGGTAAAGCGGTTGGTTGGGGTGGTGAAGAACCAGATGCTGCCGTCGGCATCCTTGTCGAGTTGCGCGGTCATTGGCGCTGCGCCATCGGGATCGCCATTAAGCTGAAGCATCACCACAGGCGCAGCGGAAAGTGTTTTCCAGAACTGGGCCTTGAGTTCCTGCGGGTCGCCTTGATCGTATGACATGATGTGTCGCTCCGTTGGTTGGGGTAGCGCTAAAACGATGGGCGGGCGGGCAGGTTCCACAAAAATACAGAAACCCGTTTGCGAATCACGCCGAATGAGAACATAAAAGGAACATAGGAGTGATTCCCGTGATCAATGCCGTTACCCCGCTGGCTGCCTTTGCGCGGCCCAAACCCCGGCGTGCGCCGACCAACCTGCCGCATTGGCGTCCGGGGCTGGGCGGGGCGGCGCTGCATGGAGAGATATTTGCGCCGGTCCATGAGGCTAGCGGAGCGGCGCTGGCGCTGGCCCTGGCGCTCGATGCGGCCATGCCGGGGGAGGAGCGCTGCTGGCTGTGGGTGCAGGACAAGGCAGCGCTGCGCCGGGGCGGGCGGCCCTATCAACCGGGCCTGCCGCGTGAGCTGCGCCATCGTCTGATCCATGTCGCGGCTCAAACGCCCGAAGACGCGCTGTTCGCGCTGGAAGAAGGACTGCGCTGCCGCGATCTGGCCTTTGTAGTGGGAGAGATCGCGGGCAATCCCAAGGCGTTGAATTTCACCGCCGCGCGGCGGCTGAGCCTGGCGGTGGAAAAGCATGGCACCCCGCTATGGCTGGTCCGGCTCGATGCCGCGCCAGACCTGTCCTCAGCCCGTCAGCGTTGGCAGGCCAAAGCCGCATCGTCACTTCCCCCGCGCTGGAACCCGGCGGCCCCTGGCGCACCCGCCTGGCAGGCCGAATTGTTCCGCGCGCGGGTGCATCCTCCCGGAAAATGGACTTTAAGCGATGAAGCAAGCCGCCTCTCCGTTCGGCCGGCGCATTTTGGCGATCTGGCTGACGGCGCTGGCGATCGACCGCTGGCAGCTGGCTGAAGGGATCAACGCCGCGCCCTTTGCGCTGCTCAGCGAAAGCGCCCACGGCCCACGAATCGCGGCGATCAATGCCGCCGCGCGCGCCGCCGGGGTGCAGCTGGGCGCGATGCTGACTGATGCCCGCGCGCTGTGCCCCGATCTGGCGGTGCATCCGGGCGATCCGGCCGGGGACATGGTGTTCCTTGAAAAGCTGGCGTTGTGGGCGCAGCGCTGGGGCCCGTGGTCGGCGCTCGATCCGCCCGATGGCCTGCTGGTCGATGTCAGCGGAGTGGCGCATTTGTTTGGCGGCGAACGCGGCCTGCTGGACGATGCTGCGGCGCGGCTGGCGGCGCGCGGGTTGAGCGCGCGCATCGCGATTGCGCCAACTGCCGGAGCGGCCTGGGCACTGGCGCATTATGGGTTGGAGCGGGCGATCTTCTCCAAATCCTCCCCCTTTGGGGGAGGTGGGTCGCCGCAGGCGGGTAGGTGGGGGAATGCCGACCGCGACAGGCCCCCTCCGTCAGCCGCTTCGTGTCTGCCACCTCCCCCAGAGGGGGAGGATTTTCAAGCGCTCGACCAACTTCCCGTCGCCGCCCTACGCCTCGATCCCGCGACCCTGCTGGTATTGCGCCGCCTCGGCCTCAAGCGGGTAGGTGAGCTTTCGGGCGTGGCGCGCGATGCCTTGGCGCGGCGGTTCCGCAACACCCGCGCGCCGGGGGCGAACCCGTTGATCCGGCTTGACCAGTTGCTGGGCAAAGTGCCCGAACCACTACTGCCGGTGCTCGCTGCGGAGATGCCGCTGGTCCAGCGCCGCCTGATGGAGCCGATCCGCCACCGCAGTCTGCTCGATCAGGTGTTGGGCGATCTGACCGCGGATATGGCCCGGCTGCTCGAAGGGCAGGCCAAAGGCGCGCGGCGGCTCGATCTGGCGCTGTGGAAGGTCGATGGCGAAGTGCTTTTCCGCCGCCTTGAACTGGCCGCTGCCAGCCGCGATGCAGCGCATATCGCGCGGTTGTTTGCGGGCAAGCTGGATGATCTCGACGCCGGATTCGGGATCGAACTTGCGCGGCTGTCGGCGCCCTGGTGCGAGCCACTGGCGTTAAGTCAGGCCGATTTTGAGAAAGCGGCGGAGGCGCACGGCACTGCGCTGTCCGCCTGTATCGACCGGTTGAACGCCCGGCTTGGCGAAGCCGCGATCCGCCGCCCGCAGCCCTGCGCCAGCCACCTGCCCGAACGCGCCCAGCGCTGGCTGCCGCCGCTTGCCCGTGAAGGCGCCAGCCAGAGCGAGCTGGCATTCCACGCCCGCCCGCTCAAGCTGCTCGACCGGGCCGAGCCGATTGCGGTGCTCTATGCCAGTCCCGATGGCCTGCCGCGCCGGTTCCGCTGGCGCGGCGAAGTGCACGAGATTACTCGCGCCGAAGGGCCGGAACGGATCGCGCCCGAATGGTGGCGCGAGCGCGGCAGCGTGCGGCTGCGCGATTACTACCGGATCGAGGACGGGCAAGGCCGCCGCTACTGGATCTACCGCGCCGGACTCGCCGGGGACGGACGGGGCGGGGTGCCGGAATGGTTCCTGCAGGGGCTGTGTGCCTGAAGCCCCGCTCACTCCGGAACGCCGCCGGGCCGAGGGCAGCGCCTTGCCGCCACCGATCCGCGCGCCATTTGTCGAGCTTGGGCTGGTCAGCTGCTTCTCGTTCCTGCGCGGCGCATCGGATGCGGTCGACCTTGCCACCACGGCGCGGGCGCTGGGTTACGACGCGCTGGGCATCGCCGATGCCAACACTATGGCAGGCGTAGTCCGGCTGCATGGTGAGGCCAAGACGCTGGGGCTGACCCCGGTGATCGGCTGCCGGATCGAGACCACTGAGGGACTGGAATTCCTCGCCTATCCGCAAAGCCGCGCGGCCTATGGCCGCCTCTGCCGCCTGATTTCGGCAGGGCGGATGGGCAAGCTGGATGGCGAATGGCAGGACAAGGGCGTGTGCGACATTTCGCTGGCGATGCTGGCGGCGCACGCTGAGAATGTCCAACTGGTGCTGATCCCACCGGCTGATCTCATGGCTGAATTTACCGTGGCGGTGGAGAGCAATGTTGTGCCGTTTATCTCACGCGGAGGCGCGGAGACGCGGAGAAAAGAAGGAGAAGAAAGTGAAGAAAGAGAAGAAAGAGAAGAAAGAGATTTCTCACGCCAAGACGCAAAGACGCAAAGAGGTGGTGATGCGCCGCAGGCATCGTCTTCTGATACAATGCCTGCGGAAACCAAAACGTCGAATTTTGAAGGGGCTTCGCCCAAAACGGAACCTCTTGGCGTCTTGGCGTCTTGGCGTGATTCAAATTCTTCTTTTCTTCTCCGCGCCTCCGCGCCTCCGCGTGAAAAATTTCTGCTGAGTGCACCGCTCAGCACAGTCCTCCCCCACCTGATCCAGCAACTTCCCACCCTGCGCCATATTGCCGCCGCCTATCTTTACAGCGGCGATGACCTCGCCCGGATTGCGGAGCTGGACGATCTTGCGCGCGAAAACGACCTCAGCATCCTCGCCACCAACTTGCCGCTGTATCACGCACCGCAGCGTCGCCCGCTGCACGATGTGATGACCGCGATCCGGCACAAGACCACAGTGGCGCGCGCCGGACATTTGCTTCAGCCCAATGCCGAGCGCCACCTCAAAGGCCCGCAGGAGATGGCCCGGCTGTTTGAGCGCTGGCCCCACGCGCTGTCCGCCGCGCGCGATCTGGCCGATGGCTGCCAGTTCAATCTGGAGGAACTGCGCTATGAATACCCTGAGGAGAGCTGCCCGGATGGGCTGGAACCGCAGCAATACCTGACGCAGCTGACCTGGGAAGGGGCTGCGCGGCGCTATCCTGAAGGCGTCCCGGAAACCGTTCGTGAGACGCTGGACCGCGAGCTGGAGCTGATCGGCAAACTGGCGTTGGCGCGTTATTTTCTGACGATCAAGGACATCGTCGATTTCGCCCGAGCGCAGGATCCGCCAATCCTGTGTCAGGGGCGGGGCAGTGCCGCCAATTCGGCGGTCTGTTACTGCCTGGAGATTACCGCGGTCGACCCGGCGCGCAATGCCTTGCTGTTTGACCGGTTCATTTCCGAGGACCGCAACGAACCACCCGATATCGACGTCGATTTCGAGCATGAACGGCGCGAGGAAGTAATTCAGTATATTTATCAGCGCTATGGTCGTCACCGCGCCGGGCTGTGCGCCACAGTGATCCGCTACCGCCCACGCATGGCAATCCGCGAGGTCGGCAAGGTTATGGGCTTGTCCGAAGACGTTACCAGCGCGCTCGCCAAGACGGTTTGGGGCGGTTTCGGGCGCTCGATCAAAGAGGCGCACATTGATGCCGAGACCGGGCTCAACACGGCTGACCCGCACCTCAAACGGGTCTTGGCGCTGACCGAGCAACTGATCGGAATGCCGCGCCACCTGTCCCAGCACGTCGGCGGGTTTATCCTCACCCAAGGCCCGCTGACCGAGACCGTGCCGATTGGCAACGGCGCCATGCCCGATCGCAGTTTCATCGAATGGGACAAGGACGATATCGACGCGCTGGGCATTCTCAAGGTTGATGTGCTGGCGCTGGGGATGCTGACCTGCATCCGCAAATGCCTCGATCTGCTCGGCGCGCATCACGGCAAGCAGCTGGCGTTGGCCGATGTGCCCGCCGAAGACCCAGCGGTTTACGATATGCTGTGCAAGGGGGATTCGCTCGGGGTGTTTCAGGTTGAGAGCCGGGCCCAGATGAACATGCTCCCGCGCCTGCGCCCACGCTGTTTTTATGATCTGGTGATCGAGGTGGCGATTGTCCGGCCCGGGCCGATCCAGGGCGATATGGTCCACCCCTATCTCAAGCGGCGGCGCGGGGCAGAGCGGGTGGAGATTCCGGCGCCGGGCCCGGCCTATGGCCCGCCGGACGAGTTGACCAGCATTCTGGGGCGGACGCTGGGGGTGCCGATCTTTCAGGAACAGGCGATGAAGATCGCGCTCGATGCAGCGAAGTTTTCGGGCGCTGAGGCCAACCGGTTGCGCAAAGCGATGGCGACCTTTCGCAGCCGGGGCATGGTTGAAGAACTGCAAGAACTGATGGTCGGGCGGATGATTGCGCGCGGCTATGATCCCGACTTTTCGGTGCGCTGTTTCAACCAGATCAAGGGCTTTGGCGAATACGGCTTTCCCGAAAGCCACGCGGCCAGTTTCGCGTTGCTGGTCTATGTCTCGTCGTGGCTCAAATGCCATTACCCGGCGGCCTTCGCCTGCGGGCTGCTCAACGCGCAGCCGATGGGCTTTTACGCCCCGGCGCAGATTGTGCGGGATGCGAGGGAGCATGGGGTTGTGGTGCTGCCGGTCGATGTGAATTTTTCGGGCTGGGATAATACGCTGGAAGAGATTGGCTCACGCAAAGGCGCAAAGGCGCAAAGCGGTTTCTCTGCGCCGCAGGCTCTTGAATCAATCTCAGGTATGCCGAGTGCTGAAACCTCCGATTTTGAAGGGGCTTCGCCCAAAGCGGAACACCTTTGCGCCTTTGCGCCTTTGCGTGAGCCAATCTCTTCCAGCGTATTATCCCAGCCCGAAAAATTCACATCGACCGGCAGCAC
>JANMHL010000315.1:0-4100 GCA_031375125.1 Novosphingobium sp.
TGCCGCAATCAGCGCGCGGAAGGTATCGGTTTCATAATTGTCATGCTGGCCCTGCATCACTGCCGAAATCCGTTCCAGCCCCATGCCGGTGTCGATGCTCGGCTTGGGCAGGCTGGTGCGGCTGCCATCGGCGGCCTGATCAAACTGCATGAACACCAGATTCCAGATCTCGATAAACCGGTCGCCATCTTCATCGGGCGATCCCGGCGGTCCGCCAAAGATGTGGTCGCCGTGATCGTAGAAGATTTCGGAGCACGGCCCGCATGGTCCGGTATCGCCCATCGACCAGAAGTTGTCGCTGGTCGGGATCCGGATGATCCGGCCTTCGGGCAGCCCGGCGATCTTTTGCCACAGCGCAAACGCCTCATCGTCGGTGTGATAGACGGTGACGGTCAGCTTGTCCTTGGCCAGGCCCCAGTCCTTGGTCAGCAGGGTCCAGGCGTGAGTGATCGCCTGTTCCTTGAAATAGTCACCAAAGCTGAAATTGCCGAGCATTTCGAAGAACGTATGGTGCCGCGCGGTATAGCCGACATTGTCCAGATCGTTGTGCTTGCCCCCGGCCCGCACGCACTTCTGGCTGCTGGTCGCGCGCGGGGTTTCACGGGTTTCAAGGCCCGTAAACACGTTTTTGAACGGCACCATCCCGGCGTTGACGAACATCAGCGTCGGATCGTTATAGGGCACCAGCGGCGCCGAGGGCACCACATCGTGCCCGTTCGAGCCGAAGTATTCTAGGAAGGAGCGGCGGATTTCGTTGGTCGAGGTCATGACCCCGCCGATAAGGCAGGCTGCGCCCAGCGGCAAGGGTCAAGGCGTGTTAGGCGCGCGCCGTAACGATCCACGCCGCCGCGGGCAGCGCGACCAGATCGCCGCTGCGATGCTCCGCCAGCCAATCGCGCATCCAGCCCTGCGCCCGTTCGCGCGCCGCACCATCCAGCGCGCGCAATGCCGCCGCCGCCGGACCGATCCGGCTGAACAGCTGTAACGCATCCTCAACCGGATCCTCACCGACCCCGGCGATATAGGCAAAGTCGGTCTCGGCCAGATCGACATCCTGCCATCCGGCATCACCCAGAATCGCGCGGACGTGGCCTTCATCGGCAAAGGCAAACGGCCCCGGCGCGGTTGGATCCGTCGCTGCGGGAACCTTCAGCAGGCCCGCCAGTTCGCTCGCCCAAGGGTTGAGCCGCGGGCTGCGGAAGCAGGAAAAGATCAGCTCAGCCCCCGGATTAGCCAGCTCAAGCAAGTGCGTAAAAGCAGCACGCGGGGCATCGAAGAACATCACCCCGTGGCGCGACATCAAGACGTCGGGGCGGAATGTCGGGGGCTTCCAGGAACCTGCGTCGGCTTCCACAAACCGGACATTGGGATGGGCCGCGCCGCGTTCGCTGGCAACCGCGACCAGCGCTGCCGAAACGTCGACGCCAACCACTTCGGCGCTGGAATTACCGCGCGCCACCGCCAGCGAAAGCTCGCCCGCGCCGCAGCCAATGTCGAGCACCGCCTTGCCTTCGCACCCGCCGACCCGCGCCAACAGCCGCTCGGTCAGCCCGGCGAACGAGCGGTCGGTCAGCCGGTAATTCTCGGCCCAGGTGCGGCCCACGGCCTCACGCCAATCAAATCCTGTCGTCATCGGCCAAGGCTATGCCCAGTGCCGCCGCGATACAAGCCGCAATTGCCGCGCAGTTTTCACTTGCGACTCGCGTCCGACAGGCAGACCATCCGCTTCAGTCCTTGCGCCCCGGGTGCAAGTGCAGCTCGCTCCCGGCGCGCCTCGTTCGAACAGGAGGCGATGATGGGCAGCACCCAAAGCGGAGCGAAACCCGGCAACACAGCAACCCGTGCGATCGCATTGGTCGGACCAGTCGGCACGGGCAAGACCAGTCTGGCTGAGGCTTTGCTGTTCGCCAGCGGCACGATCAACCGCCAGGGCAGTGTCGAAGCCGGATCGAGCGTCGGCGATGCCAGCCCGGAGGCGCGCGCGCGCGGCAGTTCGACCGAACTCAACCTGAGCCATTTCACTTATCTGGATGACCGCTTTGCACTTATTGACGTGCCCGGCGGAACGGGTTTTTCCGCCGACGGTCTCGCCGCCCTCCAATCGGCCGACATGGCGCTGGTGGTGATTGACCCGGCGCCCGAACGCGCCGCGCTGGCCGGGCCGATCCTGCGCCAGCTGGACGAATTGGGCCTGCCGCACGCGGTGTTCGTCAACAAGATCGAGCACGCCCGGGCGGGCACAATCCACGCGCTGATCACCGCGCTGCAACCGCTGAGCCGTCAGCCGCTGGTGCTGCGCCAAATCCCGATCCGAAGCATCGATACGGGCGGCGGTGAAGTGGTCACCGGCTATGTCGATCTCGCGCTAGAGCGGGCCTATCGCTATCAGCCCGGCCGGGCGAGCGAACGGGTCGAGATCCCCGGCGAACTGCTGGCCAAGGAACAGGCCGATCGATCACAGTTGCTCGAAGCGCTGGCAGATTTTGACGATAACTTATTGGAAGCATTGCTGCTGGATCAGGCACCCGATGCCGATTTGGTGATGACCGATCTGGCCACCGATACTGCTGGAAACAAAGTCGTCCCGGTGCTGCTGGGTTCGGCACTTAGCGATGGCGGGGTTCAGCGGTTGCTCAAATTGCTGCGCCACGAAGCGCCCAGCCCCGCCGCGGCGGCACAGCGACTTGGCCTGCATGAAGGCGGCGCGCTGCACGTGTTCAAGATCGCAAACGGCGGCGCGATGGGCCGGTTGGCGCTCGGCCGGGTGCTGGGCGCGGCGCTTGATGAGGGCGATGAACTGATCGTCGGCGCGGCGGCCGAACGCGCTGGATCGCTGTTCTTCGTGCAGGGGGAACGGACTGCCAAGCAAGCCACGGCGCGGCCCGGCGATGTGGTTGCAGTGGCCAAAGTCGATGGCGCGCGCAGCGGGATGATGCTGGGCCGCACTGGCACTGCGCTGCAAGCTATGTCCGCGCTGTCTTACCCCCCGCGCAACGCCGGGATCGCGATCACCACGCGTGACCGCAAGGATGACGTCAAGCTCTCTACCGCGCTGCACAAACTGTGCGAGGAAGACCCGGCGCTGGAATGGCATCAGGACGATGCCAGCCACGAAACGGTGCTGCGCGGGGCGGGCGACGATCATCTGGCGGTGGTGCTGGCGCGGTTACAGCGCCGCTATGGCGTGGCGGTCGATACCCGCCCGCCGAGCATCGCCTACCGCGAATCGATCCGCAATCCGGCGGGCGCGCGCGGGCGGCACAAGAAGCAATCCGGCGGACACGGCCAATTTGGCGACTGTGTGATTGCGATCCGGCCCTTGGCCCGCGGCGCAGGTTTTGTATTTGAGGACAAGATCACCGGCGGGGCGATCCCCAAGCAGTATATCCCGGCGGTCGAGGCTGGCCTCCGCGAGGCGATGGCACGCGGCCCGCTGGGCTTTGCGGTAGTCGACGTGGCCGTGACACTGACCGATGGTTCGTTCCATGCGGTCGACAGTTCGGAACTGGCGTTCCGGATCGCCGGGCGCACGGCCATGGCCGAGGCCTTGGCGGCGGCAGCACCCTATTTGCTCGAGCCGGTTGTTCGGGTCAGTGTCGATACACCCGCCGGAACCGGGTCAAAGGCGGGATCAGTGCTGTCGGCGCGGCGCGGACAGATTTTGGGGCTGGGTCCACATCCTGACTGGAAGCTGTGGGACCGGGTTGAAGCGCTGCTGCCGGAGAGTTCGCTGGAAGGGCTGGACGCCGAATTGCGCTCACTCAGCCAGGGGTTGGCCGGGTTCACGGCGGTTTTCGATCATCTCGCCGAACTGGGCGGTAAGCAGGCCGACGAAGTGATCAAGGCGCGGGCGGCAGCGGCGCATTAGGTGCGGCGCCAGTTCAATCAATCGTGCGCACGTCACGGGTCCAGGGCAGCGTGGCGCTGAGCGAGCAGCGCGCGGCGGAGATGCTGGCCCGCATCGTGCCACCATCGCGGCCAAACCGGAACGGCAGGTAGAGCTTTTGCCAGCGGCCAGCTCCATCGGCGAAAACTTGCCATTCAATCGGCGGCATATCGCCGTTGGTTAGGGTGAAGGCCAAAGCCTCACCCGGGATCAT
>JANMHL010000333.1:0-3871 GCA_031375125.1 Novosphingobium sp.
CCGCAATCCATTCTGCTGGAAGAAGTGGCGCGTCGCTTACTCGATTGCGACCTAGTCTTTTGCTGTACGGATTCCCACGGAAGCAGGGCGGTCATCAACCAAGTCGCCTATCAGTATTGTGTCCCCACTTTCGACATCGGAGTGCGCATCGACGCGGAGGAGGGCACGGTCACGGGCGCCACGTCGCGTGTGCAGATGCTAGCTCCTGGCCTTCCCTGTCTGGTATGCCACGCCTTGCTTTCGCCCGAGGCCGTGCGACGCGATTTGATGACCCGGCAAGCACGCGAGCAAGATCCCTATATCGTCGGGTTCCACGAACCACAGCCCGCGGTGATATCGATCAACGGCGCAGCAACCTCGTCGGCCGTGACTATGTTCCTGACCGCAGTTACAGGCTTACCGTCAGGGGCGCGTCATCTCGTTGGGCGTCCACTCGAAGGGACCGTCCGCGCGGCCATAGGCGCCCCGCGGCAAGACTGCGTAGTTTGCGGACCGGACAACGCGTTTAGACGGGCGGATAGCTGGCCAATTATGTGGCAATCCTGAATGTTTTCGCCCGACCTCAAGCGCGTCCTTTGTAATGGAGACCTCGACCCGGATGCGTTCGTCCGGCGCGATCTGATCTTGGACGCATTAGACGCCGCTGCCCCACCGCCTGACACAAGGGCGATTGTGTTCGTCGCGGGCGATCTCCAAATACTGGGAGAAAGAGCTGGGCTCGTCGCTTGGGGGCGGCGCTCGCTTGAGGACGCGATGAACAAAGGCTATGGATGCGTCGCCGCTGCCCGGCCCGGCCAGACTAATCTTGCGCGGCAAACACTTGCGGCGGTTGGGCTTCCCGAAATTCCCGTCGTAGAGGCCAATCCCGAAACGATTGCCCAGTATTGCTTGCGCCTGGAACCCGGCCCCTCTCCAGACCCTGCTCTGCGCATCTCGTCACCCACACCTTTGAAGCAGGATACTGAAATTTTGCTTCGGCGAGCTTTCAGTGGATTCAAGTCGATCAAGCTGACGGCTTTGACAGGCGGGCGGTCAATGACGGACGGCATTTGGCGTGTCGAAGCAGATTCTACCGACGCTGAGCTGCGCTCGCCCTTCGTTGTTAAATGCGGGTCGCGTGATTCCATCGACATGCAGGTACGGACTTATCGCGATGTTGTCGCCGACCGTGTGCCTTTTCGCGGCTGTGCACCTTTGTGCTTGGAGCGAAGCGTCGCGGGCTACCGCAAGCGTCTGTCGGTTTCCCGCTTCGTCGAGCGCGCCGATCGGCTCGATGCGCTGCTCATCAATCCTAACTGCGCCAACCCGGAAAAAATTGTAGATCATATCTTTGAGGGGCCGCTGCATCGATGGCGGACCAAGCCGCAAACACTTAACCTTCGATTACTCGATCAATTTCTGCCGCCTCGGGTGCGACGCAAATATCGCTCCGGCTTAAATGCCCTGCATAAAAAGCTGCCGGTTGGAACGGCTTCGTCACCGGCAGACCTGTTCTCAGTAATGAAGGCGATCCCCCCACGCGACGTACCCGTCTGCAGGGCGCACGACGATCTCAACTTTCGTAATGTCTTCGTCGCCGAGGGTGGCGTCGAGATCATCCTGATAGATTTCACGCGCGCGGTGGTCAAACCATTGGCGCAGGACATTGCTCGGATGGATGTCGGTCTGGCTTTCGACGATGAACTGAACGAGGCGCAGCCGATCGCTGATGATGTTCTTGAGGCGTATTATTCCAGAGATCTCTTTTCCATTTCTCTTCCGCATTCTGTTAAGGGCCGCGGGGCCCGAGCCCGTCTGACTGCGATCGAGGCATTGCGCAATCGCATGCTGATGGAAGCAAGCGCGCAAGATTACGATCCGACGGTGGAGTATAAAATAGCGATTGTTGCAGGACTGCTTTACGAAGCTAGGCGCAAAACCAAATGGTCGGCAACAGCGTATCGCTGTGCAGATGCGCTGGTATCGACCCTAAAAAAGAGCGGTGCTTTATGAGGGTCCGGAGAGCAAGGAACCGGGGCACAGTCGAGCGGCATTCGGAAGCCTTGGCGCTTCTTGAGCTGCCGGGAGATTTCGTGCTCGTTCAGCGCGGCGTTCCGCGACTTCTCGTCATGGTCTGCCCAGACGGCTGCGGCGATATCGTTCCGGTTAACCTTGACGAGAGGGCCTCCAAGGCTTGGAAGCTTTACCAACGGGCTGGGCGGACGACGCTCTATCCTTCCGTATGGCGCGACGAGGGGTGCGAAGCGCATTTCGTCCTGTGGAACGACATTGTTCATTGGAGCGGAATCGATGATAAGGAGAGCCAATCTTCGGCCGACCTGAGCGCCGTTTTTGGTCGCCTACATTCCGACACGTTCCGAACGGCTTTTCAGATCGCGCTGGATCTCGACGAAATACCTTGGGCCGTGACGCAAGCATGTGAAGAGCTGGTTCGCCTCCATAAAGCAGAAGAGGGGACGGGTAAAATGAGGCACTATTACCGTCGCAATTGTGACGGCACCGAAGCTACCTCCTAAACTGCGAAGCCAGTCTGCTTCCGCACTGCTTCGTGTGCACCATAGTTTAAGGGTGACGACCACGCGCTCGGCTTAATCTGAACGAATGGCAGACTGCGGGCCAAGGCACTACCAGATGATTGTCCCCAATGAGGGCGCGTGCCTGGCTTTGGCAATAGCAGCATCCAATGGCGGCTATTCGTAATCCTCGCACAAGACCGGCCGTTCCGGAACGTCCGACATCGCGGATGTGACATTAGCACACACGCCAGCATACACGCCGTGTCCGCTTTCAGTCGATCGAGCCGCCAGCTCAAACGACCGGCTTGAGGCGCGAAGTAGCCGTGATCTCGGTTTGCATCTCCCAGTTGATCACGCTGAAAGAGCCGACGTTTGACGGGAACGGCATGATGGTCGAAATCGGCGGTCCGTTCATAACCTGACCAAACAGGGGTCTGCCTTCGATGAAACTGATCCTCAGCCGCAAGGGCTTCGATTCCGCCGCCGGCGGATGCCCCTCGCCGATCATCGACGGCCGCCCGCTCTCCATGCCCATCCCTGCCTCGGGCAGTTCGACCACCACTTATTCCGATCTCGGTCTTAGCAAGATCGTCGAACAGATCACGCGCGGCCGCATCGCTGGCGATGCCTTGTGCCACCACGATCCGATGTTCCACCAGAGCGAATGCCTGCTCGGCCAATGCGGCGCGGCGCAATCTCACTTGGCCCGCCACGGCGTAGGTCTGGGGGACCTGTTCCTTTTCTTCGGCCTGTTCGCCGACCCCGCCACCGGAGAGCGTCACCACCGCATCTTCGGCTACCTCAAGGTTCGCTCCGCCACCCCCGTCGCCACAATGCCCGCCGCCGAGCGCGCGGAACTCGTCGCGCTGCGCCATCCGCACCTGCTTGACCGCCGCGTGACCAACGACGTCATCTACCGCGGCGAAGGCGCCGCCGCCCGCTATGCCGATAGCACCCTGCGCATGACCCGCCCCGGCGGCCCGCTCTCCCACTGGCATGTCCCGCACTGGCTTCAGGCCCGCGGCCTCAGCTACCACGCCAAGCCGTGGCGCTGGGCAGAACCGGGTGCGCTGCAACTCGTGTCGCGCGGCCAGGAATTCGTCTGCGACATCGGCGAGGACAACGAAGCCGTCTCATGGATCAACGCCAAAATCGCGGCCATCCGCGCATGACCCGCATCTACCGCTACATCCTCACCCACGATACCGGCATGGCCCCATGCCCGGAGAACGGCATGATCACGCTCGGGACCTGCAAACCCGTCATCCGCCGCGTCGCGCGCGCCGGCGACTGGGTCCTCGGGTTCCGCCCCGGCTCGCTGGTTCGCGGACTGGTGCTGTGGGCTGGCAAGGTCG
>JANMHL010000368.1:0-3015 GCA_031375125.1 Novosphingobium sp.
CCCCCGGCAGTTCCACCGCAACCTTGCGCGGCAAAGGCGAAGTTGCCGCGCCCGGCCCCGGCCCCAATCTGCTGATCGAGCGCGGCGCGACCAACAGCCTCCGCCGCGAGGGCCAGCGCGGACAGTTTGCGCTGACCTATCGCGATCCAGCCGCCGATGCCCCGCTGGCCGCAATGGTCGCCGTGCTGACCCCGCCGGGAATGCCGATTGCCGCCGATCCCGAAACGCTGTCGATCCTGGCGCTGGCTGACCGGTTGGCGGCCAGCGAAATTCCGGTGTTGATTGGCGGCCCGACCGGGACCGGCAAGGAAGTGCTGAGCCGCTTCATCCACCAGCGCTCCCCGCGCAAGGACAAGCCATTCATCGCAGTTAATTGCGCTGCCATGCCCGAAGCGATGCTCGAAGCGCTGCTGTTCGGCCACAAAAAGGGCGCCTTCACCGGGGCGAGCGAGGCCAATGAAGGCTTTTTCCGCGCGGCCGATGGCGGCACGCTGTTGCTCGATGAAATCGCCCGCGCACGGTTGAAATTCACCGCGCCAATATGCTCAACAAGATGGGCGCCAGCCACACCAGCGAGGCGATCCGGATCGCGATCGAAGCGTCGTTGATAGGGTAAAGTCGATGGTCCCGCTGCGCCCCCGCTCCAGCGGGCGGGGGCGTTGCTACGGGAAAGCCCGGAGCGTGAAATGAACACCGCCTTGGGACAAGAAGGCTAAGCACAGTCCTGCGCACAGACGCACGTTCCTGTTCTTCTTTGGAAGTACAACCCACCTATCGTCCTGTCCCCACTGCCCTGGCCGTTCCATCCCCGTTTCGGCCGGGGTTTTTTTGGTGCTGCGGCATGGCCAAAGAAGAAGGCCCCGGGTTTCCCCGAGGCCTTCCCTTAAGCATCCCTCCCAGGATGTTTAGAACTTAATGCCCACCGAGGCACCGTAACGGCGCGGTTCGAGGGTAAAGACGTTGGTGAAGTTACCCGACGACTGATCGGTCACATAGAGACCTGTGATCGAATCCTTGTCCATCAGGTTCTGCACCCAAAGCCGGGCAAACCACTTCTTTTCTGGCCCATCGATCTGCACCTGCGCATTCACCTGGGTGAAGCTTGGCACTTCGTTGACGGCTCCGCCAAAGATGTTGCCCACCGTCTTGCCAGTGTAGATGAAGTCAGCCCGCGGCGTAACAGTCAGGCTACCAATCGGGGCAGCGTACTGAATCCCGGCGGCGAACTTGTAATCCGGTGCGCCGGGCAGCTTGTTGCCCTTGATGTTGACCGGAATGCCCGAGCTGTAGACCGTGATCCCGGCAGTATCAAACGAAGTGCCGATTGCCGAAGCGTAGCCAGAAAGCACCGCGCAGATGCTGAACGCCCCGGTGGAAGCGATCCCGCTGCCTGATGGAAACGCCGTTGTGTTCTGAAGCGGAGCTCCTTGTGCATTCAACGGCTTGAGACCAGCCACCGCGCCCGTATTGAGCAAGCCATTGATCGTATTCACGAAGGCATTGACCCCGGCGACGTTGCCAGAGGTGTTCGCCCCAACTGCGCAGTTAGCGCCGTTGGTGATGTCCTTGATGATCACTGCATCGGCACGGCCCGCACCAAAGTCACGCGGGTTGGCGAGGAACTTGTCCGAAGATACCTCGGTATGGAGGTAGCTGGCGTTGAAGTTCAGCGACAGTTCCGGCGTAGCACGGATTACCACTTCGGCTTCCAGACCATAGATCTTGGCGCTGACGTTGTCGTTGACCGAGGTCCGGGCGACGATCCGCGAAAGCTGGAGATCCTTGTAGTCATAGTAGAACCCGGTGAGGTTCAGCTGGATCTTGCCGAAGTTGTTCTTCGAACCAATTTCAAAGGCATTGACGAATTCCGGATTGAACGAATCCGATACCGCGAAAATCGGCGAAAGCGGTGGGTTGATCCCGCCCGACTTGTAACCGCGCGAATACGACGCATAGACCATGTTGTCCGGCGTGATCTCATAGTTGAGAACCGCACGGCCCGTCCATTCGCCAAACTTCACATTCCGGACCTGCCAAGCTTCGCAGCCTGCGACCGAGCCAATTGCGCCGGTAACCGACGAACCGGAAGGCGTGCAAACCGTTGCCGGATCAGCATCAAACCCGGCCGCATACGGCGAGGTATAGGCATCAGTGCTGGCATAGGGGACCAAGAAGCTGGCCAGCGTGGTGCGGGCCTTCACGGTCTTGTTGTCGTTGTTGTAGCGGATCCCCAAGGTCAGTTTCAGCTTATCGTTGAAACTGACATAGGCTTCACCGAACAGACCGTAAGTGGTGATCGACAGATCGTCCGTATTGTTGCGATAGGTTGGCGTACCCAGATAGCTGGGCTGCTTACCCTGCCCAAGCGAAGTGAACGAGCCCAGGATTCCGGTGAAGTAATCGATGCCGAATGAGCTTACGTAGTAGCTGTTTTCGGTCAGGTGAAACTTGCCGTAAATTCCGCCGATCAGGAAGTTGAACGGCCCTTCGAAGTCAGATGAAATGATCGCTTCTGCAGTCCAGCTCGTCTGGTTCTGGTTGGAACGGTCAAAATCTTGCGGGGTCGACGAACAAATCCGATGACCGCCAAAGGCGCCAGTCCCGGTTTCTTCGCCTTGCGAGGTGCACAGCAATCCGGCCGGACCGGACGGCGTAATCGCATTGTAAAGCGGCAGGAACCAAGGCCCAGTGCCCGGTCCGACAGCATTGGCCAGCGCCGCACCTTGCAGTGCAGTCAGCGCCGGAGTGTAAAGCGCCCGGTTCTGGACCGACAGGTTGTAATCCTGCTGCGAATCCAGATCGACCTTCTGATAGTTGCCGCCCACTTTCAGCTTGAGCCCGCCGCCCAGATCCTGTTCGATGCTACCCTGAATGATCCATTCCTGGGTGTCATAGGTCGGGGTGAAATCGGTGTTGACCGTCCGGAAATCGGCCGGATTGCTGCCGCCAGCCCAGTTGTAGGCATCGGTGCCGTAGAGGCTGCCCAGTGCGAATGCGACTGGAAGACCTTGCGAG
>JANMHL010000375.1:0-7200 GCA_031375125.1 Novosphingobium sp.
ATCCCGAAATTCTTGTCGCACGAATAGGCGATCAGCGCTTCTGGCACTTCGGCCAGCACTCGGCGCACGCCATAGGCATCTTCTTCCATCCCCTTGCCCAGCCCCTGATAGGCAAGGTCGAGGATCGGTAGCAGCTTTGCACCTGCCACCAGCAGGGCGAATTCGTCCCATTGCGCTTCGGTATAGTCGATGCCAGTCGGGTTGTGGCAGCAGCCGTGCAGCAGGATCGCGTCGCCCGGCAGCGCTTCGGCAATTGCCGCGCGCAGTGCGTCCATATCGGTCACGCCAGACTTGGTCGAATGGGCAAAGGGTTTCAGCTCGACGCCCAGATCGGCATAGATCTGCGCATGGTTGGGCCAGCTCGGCACGCCCATCCAGATCCGCGTCACGCCGGCCCGCTTGGCCAACGCCGCCGCAAGCCGCACCGCGCCAGTGCCGCCGGGGGCTTGCATCCCTTCGATCCGGCCCGACATCGTCGGATCATCCTGGCCAAAGATGTAGGGCATCAGGGCATGGACAAAGCCCATATCGCCCTCGGGGCCGAGGTATGACTTGGAATCCTGGGTATCGACCAGCCGCTGTTCCGCCGCCTTGATCGCGCCAAACACCGGGGTTGCGCCCTGGCCGGTGCGATAGACGCCGACGCCCAGATCGATCTTGTCGGCCCGTGGGTCGTCGCCATAAAGCTTGATCAGCGCGAGCAGCGCATCGGCGGGCTGTTGTGCAAGGGTTTTGAGCATGATGGGGCGGGCCTTAACCCTCGCGCCTGCACCGGGGCAAGCGGAGAATTGCGCGGATCGTGCTTGATTGGCCGGGCTGACCGGCCCATGGCACGGGTCATGTCCCAACTAGCCCCCCGCTTCGCTCTGCCCGTCAAGCTTTCCGGCGCGGTGCTGCGCGGGATCAAAGGCCAGTGTCCGCGCTGCGGCCAGACCGCGCTGTTCGCCAAATACCTCAAGCCGGTTGCGCAATGCTCCGTCTGCGATCAGGACTGGACGCTGCACCAGGCCGATGATTTTCCGCCCTATATCTCGATCATCCTGACCGGCCACCTGATCGCGCCGGTGCTGATCCTGATCGGCGGCAGCGCTGCCTTGGCCATGGGTGTTAAGATCGCACTGGCGATGGTGCTGGCGGGCGCCTTGATGATGGCGCTGCTACAACCGGCCAAAGGCGCGGTTATCGCCCTGCAATGGTGGACGGGAATGCACGGTTTTCGCCCCGCCGGTCGCGACGAAGCCGCGCCAACCGCAGCAACCGAGGCGCCCTAGAACGGCAGCCACGTCTGCTTTTTGGAAAACTTCATGTACCCGGCGTTGACCCCCAGCCGCAGGCCAGCTCCCACCCGGATCGGGATCAGCACCACATCACCCTTGCGCAGATAGGCAATGTTGAACCCGCCGACCAGATAGGCCTGCCCCTCGCCCGCCGCGAACCGCTTTCGGTAAAGGCTTTCGGTGTCGTAGAGGTTGTAGACCAGCACGAACGTGCTGGCGGCATTGGCCCCAACGTCGAACCCGATGGACGGCCCGGTCCAGTACACCGGGCGCTCGCCTTCGATCTTGTGGTGCAAAGTACCCGAGCCATAGCGCACCCCGACTACCAGCGCGCCGCCGCCTTCGCGCCCGGTGATATAGCCATTGGGCTCGCCCTGCTTTTTGAGCAGGTCTTCGATGACCCCGGCCAGCCCGGCCGCGCCCTTGCCAAATACGCCCTCAGCCGCGCCAATCAGATCGTCCTTCTGATAAGTCGCACCGCTGGTTGTTGGCCCCGCCGGGACTGCCGCCGCATCGCTCGCGCCGGAAACTGGCTCGGCCGCATCGGGCACACTCGACGCCGTGATGGTTGGCAGCGGACTGGGCACCGGACTGGGCGATCCCTGCGGCGCCGCAAGATCGCCGTCGATTGCCCGGTCGGGGTCAACCGGCTGCACCTGTGCTGGCGCTGCGCCTGAACCGATCAGGGCTGCGGCCCCCAATACCGAAAGAAGTGCGGCGCGCGCACTGCGGGTCATGCCGACGATCATAGCCAATTCCTTCCAGCTGGAGTGATCATCTGAATCGATGGCAGATTGCCCGGCAATGAACCGGCGACGAGGTGAACTGGTTTTGCGGCCAGCCGAGTCTCAGGTGCGCCGAAAGCCTGCGAAAATTCACCCGCAACTGCCTCTTGCCGCCCGCCCGCACCCCCGCTATAGGCCGCCTTCGCTGCTGCGATCCGGAGACGTGGGTGAGTGGCTGAAACCAACGGTTTGCTAAACCGTCGTGCTGATAATTCGGCACCGAGAGTTCGAATCTCTCCGTCTCCGCCAGCAGGATAGCTGGGTATCTTAAAGCTTACCGGATCGCCTTCGGGCAAGCCCCCGGCGTCGGCCCGGCAACAATCCGGACGCTGCGCAATGTCGCGGCAAACCCGCGCCCAGCCGTCAATTTCAGTGGCTCGCCAACGGCAGTCAAGTCTGCCCCGCCCGCTTTGAAACAGCGCAGCGCGATCCGCGTTTCGACCAGCTTGCCGGTCTTTGCGGCGCGCACCGGCTTAGTCAGATCAAGCGTTGCCCCGCCGAGCGAGAGCCGGACCGGGCCCGCGCCCAGCCGGTCAATCCGCCATTCGATCTGCAGCGCAGCGCCTTGCCCGGCCTTGGCCGACAGGTTCACCGGGTTGCCCTGAATCGCGATACTGCCCGGCCCGTTCCAGCTGAACTGGCGCCCATCCTCTTGCGCGGTCAGGTCGATCGCCCGGTGTGTGATCGATCCGTCATTCGAAAAATGCCACGGCGCCGGAGCCTTGCCGCGCAGGAAAAAGTTCGCGGTATTATCGAATGTCGACAGATCAATCCGGGGGTCTTCGTTGACCCGGCCCAGCGGCGCGCTTTGGCCATAGCTGAGGCCGTATCCCAGCGGAAACAGCGGCGCCATCATCGGCGAGCGCGCATCAGCGGGCCAGGCGAACGGCAGCTTGCCGTTAAAGCCGCGCGGCGCGGTTCCGTTTGTCCCGGCGATCAGCACATCGGCCACCCCGGCGCCTTGCGTGCCCGGCAACCAGGCCGCCACAAACGCATCGGCCTGATTGATCAAAGCCCCGGTAAACAGCGGCCGTCCCGACAGGAACACCACCACAACCGGGATACCCTGCGCCTTCAATCGCGCGATCAGCTGGGTTTCACCGTGCTGTTGCTGAAAGGCCAGATGCGGCAGATCGCCCTGAAATTCGGCATAGGGGCTTTCGCCGATCACCACGATGGCGACGTTCGGCTTGGCAGTGAAGACACCATCGGCAGCTACTTCAGCCTTGCCGCCAGCAGCGCCAACGGCAGCGCTGATCGCCCGGCCAATAGTCTGGCCATTGGGGAAGTCGGCGGCGGTGGTGTCGGTCCCTTGCCAGGTAATTGTCCAGCCCCCGGCCTGCATCGCCATATTGTCTGCACCCGGGCCCGCAACCAGCACCTGTGAACCCGGTTTGACCGGCAAGACGCCGCCATCGTTCTTGAGCAGGACCAGCGATTTGGCCGCCGCTTCGCGCGCCAAGGCCAGATGCGGTGCAGCGCCGACTTGCGCGGGATCGCCGCGCTCAATCCGGTTCGGACCCATCAGACCGAGTTTGAATTTGACCCGCAGCACCCGGCGCACGGCATCGTTCAGCCGCGCCGCCGGGATCCGGCCATCGCGCGCAGCCGCCAGCGTCGTGCCGAACAGCGCCTTCCAGGTATCGGGGGCCATGAACAGATCGAGCCCGGCATTGATCGCGGCGGGGCAATCGGTGTTGGAACAGCCCGCGACTTGCCCGTGGCCATTCCAATCGCCGACCACCAGCCCGGTAAAGCCCATTTGGCCCTTCAGAACGTCGGTTAGCAGACTGTGATTCCCGTGGTGTTTGACCCCGTTCCAGCTGGAAAAGCTGGCCATTACGGTCAAGGCCCCGGCATCAATTGCGGCGGGATAGCCGGGTGCGTGGGTTGCGATCAGTTCGGCTTCGGAAAGGCGCGCATCGCCCTGATCGCGGCCATCGGCGGTGCCGCCATCGGCCAGAAAGTGCTTGGCGGTGGCGGCAACGCGGTTGGCGGGCAGCGGCCGGCCCGCGGCGAGTTCACCCTGCAGCCCCAGTGTCATCGCCCGGCCATAGCGCGCGACCAGTGCTGGATCAGACGAATAACCTTCATAACTGCGGCCCCAGCGGACATCCTGCGGCACCGCCAGCGTCGGCGCGAACGTCCATTCGATCCCGCTTCCGGCGATTTCAGCGGCTGTCGCAGCGCCAATCCGCTCAATCAAGTCGGGATCATTGGCGGCGCCTAGGCCGATGTTGTGCGGGAAGATCGTGGCCGATGGCAGGTTCGAATGACCGTGGACCGCATCGACCCCGAACAGGATCGGAATGCCCGCGCCGCTGCTGCGCGATGCTGCGCGGAATTCGCCGACCAGTTGGTGCCATTTTGCGGCGCTGGCGCGTTCGTCGCCATAAGGCCCGGAATTGCCCCCGGCGAGGATCGAGCCGAGCGGGTAGCGGGCCAGATCGGCCGGGGTGATCGCGCTGATATCGGCCTGAATCAACTGGCCAACTTTTTGCTCCAGCGTCATTTTCGCCAGAATTGCGTCAATCTGCGCTTCGGTCGCGGGATCGGTCAGGGCCGCTGGGCTTTTCGCCGCGGGCCACAGGGCTGAATGGGCAGTCGTTTCGGTCGGCAGCTTTTCTGCCAGCCCAACCCCCGCCGCCACTGCAGCAGTGCCGCCCAAAGCCAGTGCCGCTACGGCAATCGCTGTGTTGAAACGCATTTCTTCCCCACCCAGATCATTCTTGTGAACGTTATCATTCGCACGCGCGGTTGGGGAAATCAAGCTTGCGCTTCAGCTTTCGCGGGCGACCGTGAACAGCAGCAAACTGGCCCCAATCGCCAGCACCGCCAGGATCAGAAACAGCGCCTCAAACCCGAACAGCGGGATCAGTCCGATCGCCAACCAAGGCATGATCAACGAGGGCACCGTGTTGGTCAGATTGAACAATCCCAGATCGCGCCCGCGCCGCTCTGGCCGCAGCAGGATCCGCAAGGTTTGCGATGCGTGCAGCGCCAGAAACACCGCACTGGCCAGGCCAAACAAGGCATAAGCCGCCATTGCCATGTTGAGCGTTCCTGCCGCTGCCATTGCCAGCAGCCCGGCTGCCGAAAAGCAAGCCGATATGGCCAGCGGCAACATCGGCCGGTCGGTCCGGTCTGACCACCGCCCTGCGGCCAATGCCAGTGGTGCCGAAACCAGCATGATCGCGCTGAACAGCCGAGCGGTCTGGTTCTCACCGACTGCCGGATCAAGGCTGCGCAACCAGAACAGCAGATAGGCAAAGAGCGTCGCTTCTGCCACTTGCACCGCCAACCGCGCCGTCCACATCCGCAGCACCATGCTGCGCGATTGGGATTGGTTGGACGGCTGGGTAGCAGCGGGTTTCGGCACTGGCTCCGCATCCGCCGGGCGCGGGGCAAACAGCAGGATCGGCAGCACGCAGGCCGCAACGATCAGCGCCACCAGAACCAGCCGCTGATCGCCGTAAGCCAGCCCCGGTTGGGTCACGATGGCACCCGAAAGCGCGCCCATGGCAGGGGCAAAGGCCATGAACCCGCCGAGCATCCCCTTGCGCCGATCCGGCACCCGGTCCCCCGCCCAAGCGGCAAGCGGCGCCAGCATCAGGTTGAGCGCCAGTTGCCAGCCAACGATCGCCACAATCAGCGCGCCTAGCGCTTGCGCCCGTCCGATCAGCGGCAGCAGCAGGCACGATAGCACAAGTCCGGCGGCGATCAGGCCGCGGCGATTGCGGGTAATATCGCTCAGATAACCAAAGCCGATACTGCCCACAGAAGCCGCCAGTGCCCCGGCCAGTGCGATCTGCGCCAGCCAGCCGATCCCGGCCTCACTCCCGGCCAGGGCCGCAACCCGGCCCGGCAACAAGATCGTCAACAGTGGGGTATAGGCCACCGCCCCGCCGCCCCAGGCCAGCGCATAAAGCAGCATGAACCGATCAGGCCGGGGGCCCGGTTCGGCTTCAACCACGTTTCACGCCAGATGGCCGCGCAACTGAGCCGCGTTCGACCATTGCAGCGGGCACCACTGTCAGCGTTGCAGGTGGCTCCTCCCCTTTTTGCGCGGCGATGATCAGCTCTACTGCCTTGGATGCGGTCGCGGCAATCGGCTGATCGACCGCGGTCAGCGGCGGCTGGGTGAAATGCACCAACGGGGTATTGTCAAAACTGATCAACGAGACATCTTCGGGCACCTGCAGCCCGCGCAGCCGCGCAACTTCGAGCGTAGCCAGCGCCATCTGATCGTTGCTGGCGATGATCGCGCTGGGCGGCTGCGGCAGATCGAGCAATGCCCGCGCGGCCCGTTCCCCCGAGGCATAGGAGAAATCGCCGTCCGCCAGCAAGTCGGTGGTGGCAAAGCCCGCCGCGTCCATTTCCGCCCGCCAGCCATCAACCCGCCAGCCGCTCAATTCGTACTCGGCCGATCCGGCGATGAACCCGATCCGGCTATGCCCGCGTTCGATCAGATAGCGCGTCGCGGTGCGGGCCGATCCTTCATCGTCCATCGAAACCGGAATGCCAGATCCGTTCTGCTTCGATCCAATCCGCGCGAATGGGATTTTCTGCGCAGCTAGCAGGTCAACAATCTGTTGATTGTCCGAATGCGGCGGGGTCAGGATGATCCCGTCGGGCTGCAGCGCCGCGATAGCTCCGAGCAATTCCCTCTCGACATGATCGCTGTGGGTATCGACCAGCTCAAAGATCATCCGATAGCCGTGCTCAGCGCATTTCAGCATTCCGCCCAGCAGCATCTGATCGACCCAGTCGGTCCCCTGCCGGGCCTGCCAATCTGCAATCGTCCGTTCGCGGTCGTTGATCGCCAGGATCAGATAAGACCGCGATCCGCTCATCCGTTGGGCGGCGATTGAGGGGACATAGCCGAGCTTGTCGATCGAGGCCTGAACCCGGGTTTGCATTTCAGGACGGACGTTCGGCTCGCTGTTGATGACGCGGCTGACCGTCTGCAACGAGACGCCGGCATCGGCGGCCACGTGCTTGATCGTTACAGCCTGCCGCCGCCTTGCCATGCCTTACTTGCCCCCTGCGCCCGGTGCGCTGACCGTGGCCGTAGCGGCACTGGCTGGCTTTTGCCAGACGCGAACCCAATCGATTTCCATCCGCTTGGGATAGCCATC
>JANMHL010000381.1:0-2746 GCA_031375125.1 Novosphingobium sp.
ATATCGACCCGCATCCCGATGAAATCGGCGGCCAGCGCCATGCCGATCTGCGCGCGCTGGGATTCTTCCCGGTCATTTTCGGCTCGCTCTCCTCAATCCCGCGCGAACAGCCGTTGCGCATTAATCTGGAAGAAATCGCCCGCCAATCGCGCCAGTTGACCGGGCTGAAAGCGATCGTTGATTCGCTTCGGCCAGAGGTGGAGGAAGAGGTTGAGCAATTGTTCGGCCGGACGCTGTTCTTTGAACGCCCCAGCGTCAAACGGCTGACCGCCTGGCGCAACAAGGCCCAGCAAAAAGCCGCCGAACGCGCCGGGTTTACCTTTCAGGCCTATGGTCAGGTCAAGTTTGCTGGGATCCTGCAAAGCCTGGCCGAGACGATCCTGCGGGCCGCGCCCGAGCTGATGCTGCCGAACGCTGATCCGGTCGCCGATCGGCTCCACGCCTGGCTCGCCACCCACGGGCTCGATCACATCACCGCGATGCGCGGCGGGGCCAGCGAACACGCGATTGCGTTCTTCCGCGACCACGATCTGGGGTTCCGGATCCGCCGATTGCGCCTGCTCGTTCGCCGCTTGTCAGAGGAATGGAATGACATAGACGTCGCCGCACCCGATGCGCGCGAACACGCCCGGTCGGCGGTGTTCAAGATGCTGGCGCTGTATTTTGAGCGCGAGGCGAGCGGCTCGCTCGGCGATGATTTCAAAGAGATCGCACGTCAGGTCAATTCGCAGCCGGGACTGGTGCTCGAAACCATTGCGCAGCGCCGTCAGCTGGCTGCGACCGATCTGGTGGTTGATGCCATGCTGGTCGAATGCCTCGCCGCCCTGCCGCGAGAACTGCGCCGCCGGATCTTGCTGACCTATCTGGGCTTTCCGTTCTACGACACGGTCACCCTGCCGCTGTTACGCGGCGAAGGCATGACCGAATTTGAGCCCGCCAAGGTTGATCGGATTTCGCCCGACGATTGCAACTCGATCCGCGGCGGCGGAGCCAGCGAAGTGCTAAAGGGCACCGAGTTCTACAACTTCGGCGCGTTCTTCAGCCGGGCCTACCGCGAGAACGACTACTTGTGGGGCCGCCTGCACGGCGCCGAACGAATGATCGACTTGATCGCCTCGGCCCTGCCCGACGGGATGATCGTCGATGCGGTGGAACTGGCGGCGCTGAAACGCGAGGCGTTTTTGGCTGTGCTGGATGAGGAGGAGGCTCGGTTGCAATGCGATCCAGGGCTGGTGCCTGATGTGCGGGCTGAGGTTTTGGGCGCCAACACATGATTGACATGTTCCTGAGCCTGGTCCTTTCGGTTGTCTTCGCAGCAGCTTCGATCAGTTGGACCAGAAGCGTGCTTCGGGCGATTACGCTCAGGTCGGTCTATTGGAAGATGACCAAATTTAAGCAGGCAGAACGGCCTGTTATGTTTGCAGTCGCAACTGTTGTGAACGGCGTTTTCGCGTTCATATTTTTGGCGAACGCGATCTACTTTGCTCTTGCATTAGTTGGTGTGGTTCCGGTGTGGCCTACGCCCCGAACGCATCCTTGATCCGGTCAAAAAAGCCCTTCGACTGCGGCGTTTCATCTCCGGTCTCGGTTTCCTGCAACTCGCGCAGCAGTTCCTTCTGGCGGCTGGAAAGTTTGGTCGGCGTTTCGACCATGATCTCAATCACCAGATCACCGCGCCCGCGCCCTTGCAGCACTGGCATCCCCTCGCCGCGCTTGCGCAGCTGCTTGCCGGACTGAATTCCTGCGGGGATTTCGATCTTGATGTGTTTGCTGTCGAGCCCCGGAATTTCGATCTCTCCGCCCAGCGCAGCCGTGGTGAACGTGATCGGCACGCGGGTGACCAGCGTGGTTCCGTCGCGTTCAAACACGCCATGGCGGCGGATGTGGATGAAGATGTAGAGGTCACCCGGCGGTGAGCCGAACGGCCCCGCCTCACCCTTACCCGCCAGGCGGATGCGGGTGCCGGTATCGACGCCGGGAGGGATAGTGACGTCTAGCTTTTGCGGGGTATCAACCCGGCCCTCGCCCCGGCAGGACCGGCATGGCTTTTCGATAACTTCACCGCGCCCGTGGCAGGTCGGGCAGGTTCGCTCGACCATGAAGAAGCCCTGCTGCGCGCGGACCTGACCGTGTCCGCCGCACAGGTTGCAGCGGCGGGTGCCGGTGCCGGGTTCAGCGCCTGACCCATCGCAGGGGCTGCATTTGGTGGAAACTTCGATTTCGATCTCGGCCTGCTTGCCGTGGAACGCATCGTCGAGACCCACTTCCAGATCATAACGCAGATCAGCGCCGCGCCGCGCCTGCTGGCGCCCGCCGCCGCCAAAGGCAGAGCCGAAGATCGTTTCGAAAATGTCGCCAATGTCAGAGAAGCCAGCACCCGCTCCTCCGCCACCGCCGCACATGCCCTGCTAGTAGGCTTCGTGGCCGAACCGGTCATAGGCGGCGCGCTTCTGCGGATCTTTGAGGCAATCATAGGCCTCGCTGATCGCCTTGAAGCGGGCTTCAGCGGCGTCGTCACCGGGGTTCTTGTCCGGGTGCCAGCGCATCGCCAGCTTGCGGTACGACGACTTGATCACGGCATCGTTCGCGCCGCGCTCAATCTCGAGCAGTTCGTAATAGTCGAGTTCAGTGCTCACGCGATCCCAGCCCCATGCAAAAGCCCCTCCCCTTCAGGGGAGGGGTTGGGGTGGGGGTTGTCCGTTTCCCGAAATGCTCCAGCGAAACGACAGGCCCCCCCCCCCCCCCC
>JANMHL010000407.1:0-4281 GCA_031375125.1 Novosphingobium sp.
CGACCTGGCAAGGCGAATTTTTTAGTGCGCTGGCCAGCGATACCGGCTTGGCTGGGATAGGACATCTTCCTTTTTCGAACTCCCAGTCGCCGCCACTATCTTGATCCACTGCGAATGTGACATGTATGATTTATAAGTAAATGATCCTTCGAAATATTTTCGGAAGAAGACGAGTCTTGGTTTGGCACATCTGGATTGGCTGGACTCGATTGGCAAAGCTCGTTTGCGTTGGCTTGATAATCGGCTAACAGCGGCACCATGACGACCCAAAATTATCGCATCCAGGGCGCCACGGGCGAATGGGAAGTCGTGATCGGGCTGGAAGTCCATGCCCAGATCATGACTCAGTCCAAGCTGTTTTCCGGCGCCGCCACGGCCTTCGGGGCCGAGCCCAATACCCAGGTCAGCCTGGTCGATGCGGCCATGCCGGGGATGCTACCGGTGCCCAACGGCGAATGCATCCGCCAGGCAGTGCGCACCGGTCTCGCGATCCAGGCGCAGATCAACAAGTGGTCGCGGTTTGACCGCAAGAACTACTTCTACGCCGATCTGCCGCAGGGCTACCAGATCAGCCAGCTCTACCACCCGATCGTGGGAGAAGGCGCGATCGAGGTGATCCTGGATGACAAGGACCCCGAAGGTTCGACCAAGACCATCGGGATCGAGCGGATTCACATCGAACAGGACGCGGGCAAGCTGATGCACGATCAGCATCCGACCATGTCCTATGTTGACCTGAACCGTTCGGGCGTGGCGCTGATGGAAATCGTCAGCCGCCCGGATATGCGCAGCCCGGCCGAGGCTGGGGCTTGCCTCGCCAAGCTGCGCCAGATTGTCCGCTATGTCGGTTCGTGCGATGGCAACATGGATCAGGGTTCAATGCGCGCCGACGTCAACGTCAGCGTGCGCAAGCCGGGCGAAGAATTCGGCACCCGCACCGAAACCAAGAACGTCAATTCGGTCCGGTTCGTGATGGCCGTGGTTGAAAGCGAAGCGCGCCGCCAGGTCGATCTGATCGAAGATGGCGGCACGGTGGTGCAGGAAACCCGGCTGTACGATCCCGACAAAAACGAAACGCGGTCGATGCGCAGCAAGGAAGACGCGCACGATTACCGCTACTTCCCCGACCCCGATCTGTTGCCGCTCGAACTGGACGACGCGTTCCTCGACGAATGCCGCGCGAGCCTGCCCGAACTGCCCGATGCCAAGCGCCACCGCTATGAAACCGCGCTGGGGTTATCGGCCTACAACGCCAATGCCCTGACCGCCGACGTCGAAGTGGCGCGCGAATTTGAAGTGCTGCTGACCGCGGTCGCGAAGGCCAGCGGTAAGGGTGAGGCCGACGTATCGAAGCGGGTCGCCAACTGGCTGCTGTCCGAACAGCCCGGCGTGCTGGGCGCTGCCGGGGCCGGTTCTGATCACCCCAAAAACACGATCGAGGCCAACACCGCCATCGTCGTCGCCACCGAAAGCGGGCTGATCTCGGGCAGCAAGGCCAAAGAAATCTTCGCCGAATACCTGACCAGCGAGATTGACCTCGCCGCAACCATCGCCGCCAACCAGCAGTCAACTGATACGGGCGCGATCGAAGCCGCAGTCGACGCCGTCCTCGCCGCCAATGCCGACAAAGTCGCCGAATACCGCGGCGGCAAAGAAGCCCTGTTCGGGTTCTTCGTTGGCCAGACGATGAAAGCAATGCAGGGCAAGGGCAACCCGGGGCTGGTCAATCAGGTTTTGAAGGCCAAGCTGGGCTAGGCTTCCGCTGGTGACCGGAAAATCAAAAAGGGCGCCGGAGTTACCCTCCGGCGCCCTTTTACTAATACCGCAATAGCCGGCTATCAGCGCTTTTTGGCGGCCATCGATTTGCGCGCGTTGGCGGCGTATTCATCAAAGTTCTTTTTGAACACGGTCACCAGTTCATCGAGTGCGGCGCTGACGTCATCGCCTTCCTTGGGTGGAAACAGGCTGATGCCGTTGCCACCCCAGGCTTTGTATTCCTTGTCGATTTTCTGATCGTTGCCGAAATCGCGGAACATGAACAGCGTGCGGAGTGAGCGTCCGTAGATCATCGCTTTCTGGAAGAAAACATCCGCGACGATCAGTTCGGAATAGCACGTAGCAGTGGAGTCAGACCGGCGGGTCTTGATCTTGTTCATGGTGTGCCGTTCAACCGGCGCATCGTGCAGCACGATAGTAGTGCCGGGCGAGCGTGACAGCAGGCCGCGCAGGTCAAGCGAAACCAGTGCCTTCAACTGGCTTGGGCTATCGAGCGCGCTGGCCATCAGTGCCTGATTGCTCGAATCGCGCTTGCCGTTGATCGCCGAACTGAGCAGGCCGGGGCCCAGCAGGCCCGAGGTTTGCGAGGCCATCCGTTCGGCCGGCCAAACGTGCAATTCGCAGCCATCGGCGGGTGCGGTCGGCGCAATCGTGCTCGACCCGTGGGTGATCGTGGGCAGGGCCGCAGCGGGTTCGGTCTGGGCCAGACCCGGCATTGCGAAAGCCAGGGCGCCGACTGTGCCCAGCAAAGTTAACGTGGACTTGAACTTCATAAAACCTCCCCCAAAAAAGACTGTTACAGAGTGATCGATGCGCCTTTGCGTTTGCCGCCGCGCTTTTGGAAAGCTTCGTACTGGCGGCCAAATTCGCCAACTGACTGCCCAAACGCTTGCCGCAGTTCGGCCAGCGCCGGGGCCGGATCCTGATCGGCGCCGGGCGGAAACTTGACCAGCCGGGTCAGTACATAAGTGCCGTATTTGCGCACCGGCTCAGCGCCTTCGCCCTCAAACTGGCGGAACCTATAGATCACGTTGAGCCATTTCCCGTTGAGGACATTGTTCTGAAAGACAATGTCTTCGACGATCAGTTCGGCATAGCATGGTCCGCTGTCCACAATGTGGCGTCCGGTGGTGCTGCGGATTGTCGGCGTATCGAGCGGCGCTTCGTGGACGACGGTGCGATAGCCATCCAGCTTGAGAATGGCCGGCAGGTCGAGCTTAGCCATTTCCTCGCGCTGGATTTCCGGTGAAACTGGTTCATCCGGCATATCCGGATAGCCTTTGCGGCCCTTTTGCGATCCATCAACAGTGCCGCCGTGGGTCCAGCCATATTGCACCGTGTGAAAGCCCTTGGCGGGCCAGACGTGCAATTCGCAACTTGTGGCCGGGACCGCGGGGGCGGAGGATGGCGTTGGGTTAGCCTCTGAAATCGCTGCGGGTTGGGCAGCTGTGCCATCCTGCGCATCGATCGATTGTGCGTACAGCAAGGAAACGCCGCACAGCAATGCGATTGCGATCACTCTCATCAAAACGGCCCCCTCCCGATGTCAAAATCGGGTTACTGGAAGCGTTTTTACAATCGGCGAACGGTCAGACAAGCATTAACTGAAGCAGTCGCAAAAAAGGGCGCCGGAGTTTCCTCCAGCGCCCTTTTCGTTTCCAGCCTTGCGGCGAAAATCAGGCCTTGCGGGTGCCGTTCAGCGGGAAGGTGCCGAACGCGCCGGCCTTGACCGAGCCAGTCAGCGTGTCGCCATCGACGGTCGCTTCGCCTTCCAGGGTCATCGGCATCGGCACGGTCATTTTCATCGACCAGGTCAGCTTGTTGCCATCGACCTTGCCGTTTTCCATGTCCATCGAGCCCATGGCGCCGACGTTCGATCCAGTGAAGCTGTCGCCATCAACGGTGATCGTCACGTCGCTCTTTTGGTCGCCCATTGGGGTCTTGGTCACGCATTCATAAGTGCCTGCTACTGACATCGGTCTCTCCTCTCGGAATTTCAAACTTACAGGGGGGTAAGTAGTGCGATCACTCGCTTTTTGCGGGCGCAGTGTCAACCGGGGTTACGTTGAGCACCAAACATCCAATCGCGATCATGAATGACGGTGCATTGCCTCAATTCGCGACTTGCACCAGCGCAATTTGTTGGCCAAACACCGGGTGTAAAAATTTTCCTACTTGTGCTGGCGACGTTAAGAAATGCGCCACTATGATTTCAGCCCGCCGCTGGAGGTAACCTCGATGACTCACGCTCAACGCAATCAGAAAATTCTGAACGCCATTGCTGATGAAACTGCTCGAGCAATTTCTTCACCGAAAACCGCACGTGAAACGCTCATCAAGGAAGGTATCTATACCTCAAGGGGCAAGCTACGCGCCGAATTTGGTGGTTCAAGCAAAAAGGCTGGCATCGCTGCTTGAGCCGCCTCGCGACCTCGTTCGTTTTAGGCTATCATGGCTGCGACAGGTCAGTCGCTGAAAAGGCTGTTATGGATGGCGCAAAAATCC
>JANMHL010000408.1:0-9730 GCA_031375125.1 Novosphingobium sp.
CCGCAAGGTCAAAATCGTTCGTCATTGCGAGCGTAGCGAAGCAATCCAGGGCGTTTTATGCAGCTCTGGATTGCTTCGCTACGCTCGCAATGACGAAGTGTAGCTATTCACTTCGCACCTACCTTAACGCGCTCCCAACCCCCGCGCGATGATCCCGCGCAGGATTTCGCGGGTACCGCCGCGCAAGCTCCAGCTCGGCGCGTTGTGGACGATATTGGCCAGCACCCCGGCATAGGCCGTCGCCGAGCGCGGATCGGGTTCGGCATCGACCAGTTGGCGGGCAAAGTCGGGCAAGGTCTGCTCCCACACCGCGCCGACATCTTTGACGATTGAGGCTTGCAGTCCAGCATCCTGTTTGTTCTGCAGCATCGCCGCGACCGAGCGCGACAGCCGCCGCAGCACGGCCAGTTGCGCGGTCAGCCGCCCGATGGTGGCCAACGCTGCGTCATCCTCACGGCCTTTCAGCGTTTCGATCAGCTGGTACATCAGCTCGATGGATGAGAGGAACCGTTCCGGGCCCGAGCGTTCAAATGCCAGCTCGCTCATCACCTGATTCCAGCCGTCGCCCTCGTTACCCAGCAGGTTCTTTGCGGGGACGGCGGCGTCTTCGAAATGCATTTCGTTGAAGTGGTGCTGCCCGGCCAGATCGATGATCGGGCGGATCGTCAGGCCAGGGGTGTTCTTCAGATCGACCAGCAGCTGGCTGGTGCCCTGATGCCGGTCGGCGGGCGTGCCGCTGGTCCGGCAGAACAGGATCACATAGTCCGCTTCGTGGGCAAAGCTGGTCCAGACTTTGGTTCCGGTGACGCGGTACAGGTCGCCGTCACGGACCGCCTTGGTCCGGGTCGCCGCGAGGTCAGACCCGGAGTCCGGCTCGCTCATCCCGATCCCAAACGCCAATTCACCCTTGGCGATGCGCGGCAGGAGCGTTTCCTGCTGTTCGGGAGTGCCGAACTTGATGATCGATGGGCCAGACTGCCGGTCCGCGATCCAGTGCGCGCCGACCGGAGCGCCAGCGGCCAGCGATTCCACGACCACCACATAGCGTTCGTAGGCGCTGCGTTCGTGCCCGCCGAACGCCTTGGACCAGGTCATCCCAAGATAGCCGGCCTTGCCCATTTCCAGGCTGAAGCCCCGGTCGAACCCATACCAGTTGTCGCTGCGTTGGCGCGGGGTGCGGTGGCCGAGTTGCTGATCGAGGAACGCGCGGAATTCCATCCGCAGCGCGAGAACCTCATCGCTGTCGAGCGGCGGGGCGGGGAAGGGAATGTTGCTCATAGTGCTGTCACCATCGGCCAATAGCCATCACCGCCCGCTTGCACAGCGGCCTTGCCGAGCAGCGTTGCCCAAAATACCTGGCCGCCAAATTCATCGCGCCAGGCCCACAGCGAAGTCGTGAACAGGTGCAGATTGTGCTCACGGGTAAAGCCGATTGCACCGTGCATCTGGGTTGCAATCCCGGCAGCGGTTCCAGCGGCTTCCCGGGCGCGCAGCGATCCGGCGGCAACACCCAGCGCGTCGCCGCGCTCCAGCGCTTCGGCCGCCAGCCCAGCGGCGGCGGTGGCGCAGGCCAGTTCCCCGGCCAGCTTTGCCAGTTCGTGCTGCACCACCTGATTTTTCTGGAGCGGCTTGCCGAACTGGACGCGGGTCGCGGTGTGATCGAGCGTCATGTCGAGCGCGGCTTCGATGGCGCCTGCAATCTGGTGCGCGCGCAGCGTTGCACCTTCGGCCAAGGGGCAATGCGGGGCCGGGGCCTGCGCATCGACTTCCCATTGTACCTGCACTGCCGGGCGCGGGTGAAAGTTGACTGCAAAACCGGGCTCGGCCAGCGACCAACCGCTGCGCGGCACCCGGTACAGCACATCGCCAACCGCCAGCGCCAGACAATCGAGCTGTTCGCCCCAGGCAACACGTTCGACCCGGCCTGAGAGGATACCATTCTCAACTGTCAGATGATCTGCCCGGGCGAGGCCAGCGGGACCATCGGCCAGCGGCAGTCCGGCTTTGGCCAGCAGCCGGTTGGCGCCCATCGTTTCGGCCAGCGGCAACGGCACAGCCAGCTTGCCCAGCAGGGTCAGCGCTTCGCCTTGTTCAGCGGCGGTAAGGCCGAACCCTCCCTGCTCCTCGCTCAGCAGCGCCAATGGCAGGCCCATTTCGGTGGCTTCGGTCCATAAGTCGCCGAGCCATCCGCCATCGCGCGCCTGCCCTTGCGCGGCGGCATCAAGCGAACGCTCAAACAGGCGCTGGATCATCTCTGCGAGCATCGGCGGTCCGTCCCTCGGAAAAAGTGGTGCCGGCTAGAGGATTCGAACCCCTGGCCCCCTGATTACAAATCAGGTGCTCTACCAACTGAGCTAAGCCGGCAACGTGGCCTTATGTGCAGGCGTCCTTAGAACTATCGGGCGCCGAAGGTCCACCCCTCTGTTCGGGCAATTTCCGGTGTGAGGCCTACGGGGTTCCACAAAGCTGGGTCGTGGGCTGCGGTGCGGAGCCAGGCGGCGGTCAAAATTGCATCAGTCGTGTGATCGTCGACCTTCCCAGTTTGGCCGGTCGGGCGACTGGCAATTGCAGGATGGATCAGGGCAGCGTCGAGTTCCTCCCAAGTGCGCATCTTGGTTCGGTTCTTGGGTCGTCCGCCCGCCACTGCCGCGATGCTGGTATAAATCTCAACCAGAAGAGCGCCGTTTTCAACTAGTGGGTCGAAAGGCCATACTGGCACAAGATCGTTCACGCGATTGAGAACGCGCATACCGGTCAAGCTCGACTTTCCGACTTGGTTGGCCCCAATCAACTTGAAGCAGCTACTCGGGGACAGGCCCATGTTGCCCTGTTGCTCTTCGCATTTTCGCAATCTGCCATTTGCGGGGGCGTAGCGCTCGCCGCGATAGGATTGATGGAGGAAGTGTTCGCGCGCTTCGGCATGGTCAAGAAAGCCGTTCGCCGACAAATGGCGAGAATCTTCGGAGAAGGTCTCTACATCGCGCCAAAGTGCTTTCGCGTTTGGCGGGGAATTTGCCCAACCCGGAAAGAAGCTATTCTGATCGACGAATGGCAAGCCCGGTGAGAGATCGAGGCCGATTATCATGTCCGATGCGGCGTCACCACGGATCCAATCAACGACATCGGATCGGCTCCAGCGACGGTCCGGCGGGAGGACTGGAACTGGAGCCGCATCGCCCTGTTCCGCAACAGCAATTGCGATCCCTTTGGGTCTCGCAACGTTTTGGCCCGACCAGTCGATGACGGCGAACCGCTTAAACTTCCTTACGCTCACGCCGTTTCTTCTCCCACCATTCCAGCCGCTTCAGCACTTCGCGCTCAAACCCGCGTTCGACCGGCTGGTAATAGGTCTGCGGCTCCATCCCCTCGGGCCAGTAATCGGCACCCGAAAAGCCGTCCTCGGCCTCGTGGTCATAGGCGTAACCTTTGCCATAGCCGATGTCCTTCATCAGCTTGGTCGGGGCGTTGAGGATGTTGGCGGGCGGGGAAAGACTGCCGGTTTCCTTGGCGCTTTTCCACGCGGCTTTCTGCGCGGCATAGACCGCATTCGATTTGGGCGCGGTGGCGAGGTAGAGGCAGGCTTGCACGATCGCCAACTCGCCTTCGGGGCTGCCGAGGAACTGGTAGGCGTCCTTCGCGGCGAGGCATTGGACCAGCGCCTGTGGATCGGCGAGGCCAATGTCTTCGCTGGCAAACCGGACCAGCCGCCGCAGGACATACAGCGGTTCCTCGCCCGCCGTCAGCATCCGCGCCATGTAGTACAGGCTGGCCTGCGGATCGGACCCGCGCAGCGCTTTGTGCAGCGCTGAAATCAGATTGTAATGCCCATCGCGGTCCTTGTCATAGACCGCGACCCGGCGCTGGAGGAACTTGCCAAGCGCGGCGGGATCGAGCGGTTCAGCCAACTTGGCGTTGTAAAGCGTTTCGGCCTGATTGAGCAGGAACCGCCCATCGCCATCGGCACTGGCGACCAGTGCGGCGCGGGCATCGGCGGTCAGCGGCAATGGCCCTTCCAGACCCTCGGCGCGGGTCAGCAGTTCATCCAGCGCGGCGGCATCGAGCCGGTGCAGGATCAGCACTTGCGCCCGGGAAAGCAGCGCTGCGTTAAGCGCAAAGCTGGGGTTCTCGGTCGTCGCGCCGACCAGCGTCACCGTCCCGCGTTCGACGAACGGCAGAAAGCCATCCTGCTGGGCGCGGTTGAAACGGTGAATCTCGTCCACAAACAACAGCGTGCGCTGGCCCATTTTGGCCGCAAGCTCCGCCTCGGCAAAGGCCTTTTTGAGGTCGGCCACGCCGGAGAAGACCGCGCTGATCGGGGCAAACCGCATCGCCACGCTATCGGCCAGCAGCCGGGCCATGCTGGTCTTGCCGGTGCCGGGCGGCCCCCACAGGATCATGCTCGACAGCTTGCCCGCCGCGACCATCCGCCCAATCGCGCCTTCGGGTCCGGTCAGATGCTCCTGCCCGATCACTTCGCCCAAACTCGCCGGACGCAATCGATCCGCCAGCGGCGCGTCCTCGTGCGGCGGTTCGGCCGTCGCCGAGGGTGCTTGATCGGGAAACAGACCGCTCATCATCACGCTGTTAGCCCAGCACGCAGGAATTTGCATCGATTCGCGAAGCGGCGTAGCCTCGTTTCATCAGCAACCATCTGATGGAGGGGTAGATGGACGCGAATTCAGGGGAAAAACTGCCTGCAAGCTTTTGGGTTATCGCGGTTCTTGGACTGCTGTGGAACCTGTTCGGGGCCTATCTCTACATTCTTGGGCGAGTCGATCCGGAGACTGCTTTGACCGGGGCTAGCCCGGCGATGCGCGATTATTTCTACAATCAGCCGATCTGGGCCAACCTGGGCTATAGCATGGCGATCTGGACTTCGGCGCTGGGATCAGTGGCGATGGTGACGCGCAAGAAGATCGCGGTGCCGCTGTTTTTGGCATCGTTGATCTTCGCAGTGATCAGCCATTTGGGCCAGGCGCTGGCCGGGGTGATCCCGATTGGCCTTGCCACCCTGATCATGGGCATCATTGCCTTCCTGTGGTGGTACAGCCGCCGCTGCGCCGAACAAGGCCTGCTGCGCTGAACTAACTGTCCTTGGTCGCCGCCGCTTTCAGCCGGATCAGCCGGATATAAGTGTCAGCGACGACCTGATTGATCTGATCCCACGAAAACGCCTCGCTGCGCTTTTCGCCGGCTTTGCCGTGTTTGGCGCGCAGTTTGGGGTCTTCGATATAGGCCCGCAAGGCTTCGGCAAATTGGCGGACTGCGCCGGGACGGATCAGGCGGCCCGAAACGCCGTTATCGACCAGATTCTGGCTGCCGGTCGCCGCCGCTGCCACCACTGGCAAGCGGCAAGCCATTGCCTCCAGGCTGACATTGCCAAAGGTTTCGGTGGTCGAAGGGAAGAACAGCACGTCCATCGAGGCAACAGCTTTGCCCAAATCAAGCCCCGACATGAACCCGGCGAATACCGCGTCGGGCAACCGCGCCTCGAGCCAAGCCCGCGCCGGGCCATCGCCGACAATCAGCGTGCGGTGAACCACACCGCGGCGGCGCAATTCGTCGATCGCATCGGCAAAGACGTCGAGGCCCTTTTCCATCACCAGACGGCTGTGAAAGCCGACCACAACCTCGTCGTCACCGATCCCCAGACTGCGACGCCAAGCCATATCGCGCAGGCCCGGGTGAAAGGCATCGCGATCCACCCCGCGTGACCAGATATCGATATCGTAATTCATCCGCTGATCGCGCAGCACCTGGGCAAAGCTCTCCGACGGAGCAACCAGCGCATCGCAGCGGCGATAAAACCGCCGCAGCAGCGCTTCGACCACCGGTTCGAACCACGCCATATTGTAATAGCGGAAATAGGTTTCAAACCGGGTGTGGACCGATGCCAGCACCGGCAGGCCCTGCCTGCGCGCCCACGTCACTGCGCGGTGCCCGCCGATATCGGGCGCAGCGACATGGATCACATTGGGTTTGAATTCGGCCAGATCGCGCTTGATCCGGCGGTTGAGCCCGGTTGATAGCCGGTATTCTGCCCGGGTCGGGATCGCCACCGAAGGCAGACTGACCAGATCGCCCTGTGGTTCAAACGCGGGCTCATAGACCGTCGGCGAATAGACCCTAACCTGCGCGCCGGTCCGCAGCAAGTACTCAACCAGCCGGTTAAGCGCCTGATTCGCCCCATCGCGAACGTAGTTGTAATTGCCCGAAAACAGGGCAATCCGCAGGTCGGAAGTGTTCATTGCCGCAGTGAATAGGCCGGTTGCTGGCCAATGGCCAGTGTTACGCCATTTCCTTCTTGCGGCCGGCCTTCTTGCGCTCGTTCGGGTCGAGCAGGGCTTTGCGCAGGCGGATCGATTTGGGTGTCACTTCGACCATTTCATCATCGTCGACATAGGCGATCGCCTGTTCCAGCGTCATGATCCGCGGCGGGGTCAGGCGAATTGCATCGTCCTTGCCGGTCGAGCGGAAGTTGGTCAGCTGCTTGGACTTCATCGGATTGACTTCAAGATCGTCCGGCTTGGCGTTCTCGCCGATGATCATGCCTTCATAGATCTTGTCCTGCGGGCGCACGAACAGCACGCCGCGTTCTTCCAGCATGTTGAGTGCGTAGCCGACCGCTTCGCCCGCGCCGTTGGAAATCAGCACGCCGCAGCCGCGCCCATCGATCGGGCCCTTATAGGGACAGTATTTGTCTAACAACCGGTTCATGATCCCGGTGCCGCGCGTATCGGACAGGAATTCGCCGTGATAGCCGATCAGGCCGCGCGAAGGAGCCGTGAACGTAATCCGGGTCTTGCCGCCGCCGCTGGGGCGCATATCGGTCATTTCGCCCTTACGGATCGCCATCTTTTCAACGACGGTGCCGGCGTAATCATCATCCACGTCGATCATTACGGTTTCATAAGGCTCGGTCCGCTTGCCATTCTCGTCAGTGCTGTAAAGCACGCGCGGACGGCTGATGCCGAGTTCGAACCCTTCGCGGCGCATCGTTTCGATCAGCACGCCCAGCTGCAATTCCCCGCGGCCCGCCACTTCAAAGCTGTCCTTGTCAGCCGATTCGGTGACCTTGATCGCCACGTTCGATTCGGCTTCGCGCTCCAACCGGTCGCGGATCATCCGGCTCGTCACCTTGGTGCCTTCGCGGCCCGCCATCGGGCTGTCGTTCACAGCAAAGCGCATCGACAGTGTCGGCGGATCGATTGGCTGGGCATACAACGGCTCGGTGACCGAGAGATCGCAGATGGTGTTGGCAACGGTTGCTTCGGTCATCCCGGCGATCGAGATGATATCGCCCGCGCGGGCTTCTTCCACGGGAACCCGTTCGAGGCCCCGGAAAGCCATAAGCTTGCTGGCGCGACCGGTTTCGACCACTTTACCATCGCGGTCGAGCGCGTGGATTGGGCTGTTGACCTTGACTGTGCCCGACTGGACCTTGCCGGTCAAAATCCGGCCAAGGAAGTTGTCACGATCGAGCAGGGTGACGAGAAACTTGAAATCACCATCAACGTCGGCCGCCGGGGCGGGGACGTGGCGAAGAATGGTTTCGAACATCGGAGTCAGCGTGCCTTCGCGCAGGTCCGGATTTTCGTTGGCATAACCGTTGCGACCCGAAGCATAGAGCACCGGGAAATCGCACTGTTCGTCAGTCGCTTCGAGCGAAACGAATAGATCGAACACTTCGTCGAGCACTTCCTGGATGCGTTCATCCGGACGGTCGACCTTGTTGACCACCACGATCGGGCGCAGGCCCAGCGCCAACGCCTTGCCGGTGACGAACTTGGTCTGCGGCATCGCGCCTTCAGAACTGTCGACCAGCAGAATCACACCATCGACCATCGAGAGGATGCGTTCCACTTCGCCGCCGAAATCGGCGTGGCCGGGGGTGTCGACGATATTGATCCGGGTGCCTTCCCATTCGACCGAGGTGCACTTGGCCAAAATGGTGATGCCGCGTTCTTTTTCGAGGTCGTTGGAATCCATCGCGCGTTCTTCGATCCGCTGATTGTCGCGGAAAGTGCCGGACTGGCGGAACAGCTGATCAACCAGCGTAGTCTTGCCATGGTCGACGTGGGCGATGATCGCGATATTGCGCAGCGGCAGGGGGGCGGTCATGAAAGTGATCTCTCTTGCGGGGGGTAGGGCGCCTTGCTGCGCCGCAACATTGGCCGCGCCCCTAGCCGAAGCGGGGGGTTAGAGCAAGCTTTGCGGTTAGAGTTCGCGCAAGGCCTGCGCTGGCTTTGCCCGCAACAAGGGGAGCGAGGCCCCGAGCGCGAACAGGATCACCAGCAAAAGCCCCATTCCCAGCGTTGCCAGCACGCTGGGCCAATCGGGCAGCCAATCGAATTCAAACAGTTCAACCACCACCAGCCAGGCGGTGCCCATGCCGAGTGCGAGTGCCACCCCGGCCAGCAGTGTCGCGAGCAAGGCATATTCGGCCAGTTGCAACGTCAGCAGCTGGCGGCGGCTGGCGCCCAGCACACGCAGGATCACGTTGTCATAAGTCCGGCTAGCCCGCGCGGCGGCAATCGCGCCAAGCAGCACGGCGATCCCGGCCAGCACCGCCACTGATGCGGCGCTGAGGATCGCGAGGCTGACCTGCCGGAGCAGATCGCGGGCTTGGTTCAGCACGCCGCCAACTTCGATCACTGAACTGGACGGGAATTCCTTGACCAAGGTGCGCAGCAGTCCGCCGCGATTCCCGGCTTTGGGCAGATCGATCATCGCCGCTAGATTGTGTGGAGCATCGGCCAGCGCATTGGGGCTAAACACCATCACATAGTTGAAGCCGAGCGAATCCCAGTCGATCCGGCGGAAGGATGCGATCCGCGCGGTGCGCTCGACCCCCAGCACGCCGATGGTCAGCTGATCGCCCAGTTTCAGATCAAGCGCTTCGGCCATCCGCTCGTCGATCGAGACCAGCGGTTCGCCAGTGTAGCCCGCTGGCCACCATGTCCCGGCGGTCAGCAAATTGCCCTCAGGAATGCCCTCTGAATAGGTCAACCCGCGTTCGCCGCGCAGCGCCCAGCCATTGTCGGGGATTTCCTTGAGACTGGCGACCCGGATCATCCGGCCTTCGGGGCCATAGGCCAACACCGCCCCGCGCATGGTCGGCACGGTCCGCACTTTGGCACCGGGGGACTGCGCCTGCACGGTCTTGACGAACTCTGCCGCGCGGTCCCGCGGCACGTCGAGCACAAAGTAATCGGGCGCGCGTTGCGGCACTTGCGACTGAATATTGGCATCAAGGCTGGTCTGGATTGCCGCCAGCAGCACGAACGCTGACAGGCCAAAGCCGAGCGCCGTGACCAGCGCACCAGTTTGCGCGCCGGGGCGATGCAGGTTGGACAGGGCAATCCGCAAAATCGGCTGGTTCGGCCTCGGCAGCCGCGCCGCACCAGCGCGGATCGCCCAGCCGAGACCGCCCAGCAGCGCCAGCAGCGCCGCCGCTCCGCCCAGAAACCCGGCGACCATCAGCGGCTGACGGCTGCCAATCAATGACAGCCCGACAATCCCGGCGATCCCAAGGCCGACCGGCAGCAAAGCCTCGCGCCACTGGCTGGCCAGCGGCGAAACCCGCGCGCGCAGCAAAGCCATTGCCGGAAAGCGCCGCGCGGCTAGTAGCGGCGGCGCGGCAAACACCAGTGCGATCAGCAGGCCATATGCAGCCGCACGGGTCAGCGCCCACGGATCGAACGTCAGCCCGGCGGCCACGGGCAACAAC
>JANMHL010000468.1:0-1508 GCA_031375125.1 Novosphingobium sp.
ACTTCGGTGCGGTAGCTGCCAACCACGTCGATACCCTTGGTCGTGGTATCAAAGCCGTTGGTGAAGTACTGCACCGTTCCGGCCAGACCAACCCCGGCCAGACCCGGTTCTGCAATCAGATCGGCCGCCGACACGTTGAACGCCTGCGAAATGCCGATCCGGTCCTTCACCTTGATCGAATAGGCATCGATCGTCAGGGTAAAGGTGTTTGACGGCTTGATGATGATCCCAGCGCCAAAGTTGGTCGATTTTTCAGCCTGCAACTGCTGCGCACCGTAATACTGCGCGATGCTGCTGGTCACCGGATAGGTGCCGACCTGGACCTGATTACCCGCGTTAAACGTGGTGGTCAGCACCTGGACGTTGTTCTGCCCCGGCGAAGGAGCGTGGAAGCCTGTACCAACCGTGCCGCGAAGCGAGATCGTATCGGCCACTTCCCACAGCGCGTTGACTTTCCACACGAAGGCATCGCCAAAGCCCGAGTTGTGCTCATAACGGGCAGCAAGGCCCATGCTGAACTGCTCGGTCACGTCGCCTTCGAGACCCAGATAGCCGCCATAGTTGCTTTGGCTGTTCTTGCCGGCAAAGGTTGGGCTGGTGCCGCCATAACCGCTGGCGGCAGGAGACATCGTAACTGTCGAATCAAACGTATAAACGCCCGGTGTCGTCTCATTGTAGAGCCTCTGCACGGCATAGGGGCCGCCGGCATAGGATTGCAGATCGCCCTGCGTCGCTTCGTAGCTTTCGTTGCGGTATTCAAGCCCGCCTGAAAGAGTCACTGGCGATGCAAAGCCGAAATCCAGTTCCTTGCTGAGGTCCAGCGTGACGTTGAATTCGCGCTGGATCAGCTTGCCGAACTTGAACGAAGTCTGCGTGGCCGGACCGAACGAGGGGCTGAGCGAACCGTACATCGACAGGTCAAGCTGCTGCTTGCTGGCCGAAACCGCCAGGTCATACTTCAGCTCACCGGCATCGCCGCCCTTGAACCCGGCCACACCATAGAGCTGGTCGTTCACGCCCACGAACCGCGGCGTGAAACCAGCCGGATAGAGTGTGGTGAAGTTGTAGGTCTGCTGGGTATTGGCGAGGTTGGTCTTCACGAAATTGCCGGTTCCGGCGCAAGTGGAAGCAACCGGGCAAGCGGTCAGGTAGATCGGATGCGCGAAAGACGAGTTGGCGCCCTGGTTGACAAGCTTGGTGATCGAACCGTCGAACACCGTAAAGCCGGTCAGCCCAACAGGCGGACGATAGTTAAAGCTCTGGTCGGCTTCCGAATGGGCAAGGTTGCCGAACACATAGATCTGGCTGCTTTCACCCACGTCGAATTCGGCGTTGAGCACGGCCTTGTAGCCGTTGCTGGGCGAGCTGCCCCAGATCTGCGATGGTCCGGGATAGTTCGGAATTTGGCTGGCCAGCGACGGGAAGGTCGTCGCAAAGACCACCGAGTGCGGACGGGTCGTGCCGCGGCTGGTGCCGTCGCTGTCGAAATATTCACCCGACAGATTGAC
>JANMHL010000017.1:0-12973 GCA_031375125.1 Novosphingobium sp.
TCGGCCTATGCAGTGCTGAAGCACGCCCGGACCAATATGGATGTGCCAATTTCGATCGGGATTATGCTGGCCACTTCGCTGAGTTTCTATGAGACGCTGACCGGCGGGCATGACGCCTATTTCGATGGCGTGCTGATGCTGATCCTGTTCCTGCTGGGCGGCCGAACGCTGGATGCGATGATGCGGGACAAGGCCCGGGCCGGGGTCGATGCCTTGCTCAGCCAGGCTGCACCGGGGGCCAGTGTGATCGCCGCCGATGGCGCGCTGGGCTGGGTTGCCGCAGCAGATTTGCAGCCGGGCATGGTGATGCGGATCGCAGCGGGTGAGCGGCTGGCGGCGGACGGTGAGGTTATCGGCGGGGCCAGCGCGATCGACCAATCGCTGCTGACTGGCGAAAGCGCGCCGGTTGCCGCCGGGATCGGATCGGTGGTTCATGCCGGAACGCACAACCTCGATGCGCCGCTGGACGTGCGGGTGACGGCGGCGGGGGCGGATACTTCACTCGCCGAAATTGCTCGGTTGATGGATGCGGCGGACCAGCCGCGCTCGGTCTATGTCCGGATCGCCGACCGGGCCAGCCGGCTCTATGCGCCTGCCGTGCACACGCTGGCGGCGCTGAGTTTTGTCGGCTGGATGCTGGCCGGGGCGGGGGTCCATCAGTCACTGGTGATCGCGATTGCGGTGTTGATCATCACCTGCCCCTGCGCGCTCGGATTGGCCGTGCCGGTGGCGCAAGTGGTCGCCAGCGGGGCGTTGATGCGCGAGGGGATCATGGTCAAGGATGGCGGCGCGATTGAGCGGCTGGCGACGATTGACCGGGTGCTGCTCGACAAGACCGGATCGCTGACGCTGGGCCAGCCGGTGCCTGATCCGGCGGTGATCGCCGCATTGGACAGTGATGCTGCCGCGATTGCACTGGGCCTCGCCTCGCACAGCCGCCACCCGCATTCGCGCAGCATTGAAGCCGCGCTGCTGGGCCAAGGACACCGTGCGGCGCAAGTCGATGGAGTGGCCGAAACCGCTGGAATCGGTTTGTCGGGTAACTGGAATGGCCGCGCAGTCTCGCTCGGGCGGAGCGATCAGGCGGATGGTGTTTCGACCACGCTGCGGATTGCAGGCCGTCTCGATATTCTGATCCCGCTGACCGATCAGCTGCGCCCCGATACCCCGGCGGCGCTGGCCCGGCTTAACGCAATGGGCCTCGAAGTATCGCTGCTGTCAGGCGACAACGCCGCCGCCGTCGCCGATGTGGCACGCGAAGTGGGCTTGTCCGGGCGCGCTGCGGCCAGCCCGGCGGACAAGCGCGATGCAATCGCCGCGTTGCAGGCGCAGGACCACAAAGTGCTGATGGTCGGCGATGGGCTGAACGACGGTCCGGCGCTGGCCGCTGCAGACGCTTCGATTGCGCCGGGCAGCGCCAGCGACGTCGGGCGACAGGCCGCCGATCTGGTGTTTCTGGGGGATTCGCTGTTGGCGCTGCCGCGCAGTGTGATCGCCGCGCGCCGAACGATGCGGGTGGTCCGGCAGAATTTTGCATTGGCAATTGGTTACAACGTGCTGGCGGTGCCGCTGGCGATCGCTGGCTATGTCAATCCGATGATTGCGGCGGCGGCGATGTCGGGCAGTTCGCTGGTGGTCGTCGCCAATTCGCTGCGGCTGGTGCGGGCGGCGAAATGAACGGGTTGATGATCCTGCTACCGATCGCGCTGGGGCTCGGCCTGCTCGGGCTGGTCGCGTTTTTCTGGGCGCTGCGGCGCGGGCAGTTTGAGGATCTGGACGGTGCTGCCAACCGGATACTGCTCGATGACGAAGACCAGCCGCTGCCATGATCGCGGCGCAGTTTGGCCTGCTCGCGCTGATTCCGGCGATGCTCAATCTGACCGTGGTGACCAGTGGTCAGACGATATCGGTGCAGATCTGTAGCGGTGATGGGCAAGTTCATACTATGCAACTGCCGCTCGGCGGAACAGACCCGCAAGACAAGCAAGGACTTTGCTGCGCCAAAGGTTGCCATAACGGCAACTCGCGCAAACGGGCGCCGGCGAAAATTGAGCCTGCGCAATGAACTGCGGCTGCAACCCTGCCAGTTAAGCAGTCATGTGGACGTACTACCCCGAATTGCTTGAAACGCCGGTGCCGCGCTACACCAGCTTTCCAACCGCTGCCGAATTCGGCCCGGACGTTGGCGCGGCGGACACGGCGCAGGCGCTGGCGGCCAGCAGCGGCGCGATCTCGCTCTATGCCCATATCCCGTTTTGCGAGAAAATCTGCTGGTACTGCGGCTGCAACACCAGTGCGGCGAACAAGCAGCAACGCTTGTCGAGCTATCTCGATGCGCTTCACCGCGAGATCGCGATCACCGGGGTGCGGCTGGACCGCGATGTCAGTGTCCGCCGGGTCGCCTTTGGTGGCGGCAGCCCGAATGCGATCGCGCCAACCGATTTCGTCCGGCTGATCGACGCGCTGACGCTGCATATGCCGCTCGACAATCCCGAATGGTCGATCGAGCTTGATCCGCGCACGTTGAGCCACGAATGGGGCGAAGTGCTCGGCTGGATCGGGGTGCGCTATGCCAGTCTGGGGGTGCAGACGTTCGATCCAGCATTGCAGGCGGCGATTGGCCGGGTCCAGCCCGATGCCGATATCGTCCGCGCGGTTGATCTGTTGCGCGTGAGCGGGATAAACTCGCTCAATTTCGATCTGATGTATGGCCTGCCGGGCCAGACCCTGACCCAGCTGGCAGCCACGCTGGAGCGCGCAGTTGCGCTGGGGCCAGACCGGATCGCGCTGTTCGGCTATGCCCACGTGCCGCTTATGCTACCCCGCCAGCGCCGGATCGATGGCAGCGCCCTGCCGGATCAGGCCGCGCGCTTTGCTATGGCGGAATTTGGCTACCGGCTGCTGATTGCAGCCGGCTACGTCGCAATCGGGTTCGATCATTTTGCCAGGCCGAGTGATCCGATGGTGCAGGCGCTCGAACAGGGCCGCCTGCACCGCAATTTTCAGGGGTTTACCGATGATCCGGCCAAGGTGCTGGTCGGGCTGGGGGCCTCGGCCATCGGCTGCTACCCTGATCTGCTGGCGCAGAATGAGAAGAATACCGGGCGATACCGAATGCTGCTCTCACAAGACCGCTTGCCCGCCACCCTCGGCGTGCGGCGCAGCCCCGAGGACCAGCGCCGCGGCGCGGTGATCGCAGCGCTGCTGTGTTACGGCAAGTCGCAGCTCGAACCCGATCTAGCCGCCGAAGTCGAGGCAAAGCTGGCCCCCTTTGCGGCGCGCGGGCTAGCCACTTTGAATGATAGCGTGCTGACGATTGCGCCGGGCGGGCTGCCCTATGCCCGGACCATCGCCGCGCTGTTCGATCCCTACCGCCAGGATTCGGTCCGCCGATTCAGCTCGGCGGTTTAGATCCTTCCCATTTTCGACGAATGTCGCAAATGGGGAGGTGGCAGCGGCGTCTAGCCGCTGACGGAGGGGTTCTTTCGCTGGCGTCCTAGCCCCTCCGTCTCGGCTTTGCCGATCCACCTCCCCATTTATGGCAGTCGCCAAAAATGGAGAGGATCAAGTGGTCCTCCAAAAAAGGGAGCGGCCATCTTTTCGAAGGCCGCTCCAGGCGGGGGGAGAACTGTTGATCGGGCGAAAGCGGACTTTCTTGCTCTCGCTTCTCCACCCCCGCCGCCGCGATTGCCTTGACCGGGATCAAACTTGCGCAGCATTTTGCGCGGTTCGCTCTTGCGCGATTTAAGCGCCCGGTTAAACGGGGCGCTAACAGGAGAACGTGCCATGGAATTATCGCTCGCGGGCCGGACCGTGCTGATTACCGGGGCCTCATCGGGCTTTGGCGCGCATTTCGCGCGGCTGTTCGTGGCTGAGGGCGCGCGGGTGGTCATTGGCGCGCGGCGGGTTGATAAACTGGCGGCGCTGGCAGCGGAACTGGGCGATGCGGCGCTGGCGGTGGCGATGGACGTGACCGACGAGGCTTCGATTGTCGCGGCCTATGACGCGGCTGAGGCGAAGTTTGGCACGGTCGATACGGTCGTGGCCAATGCCGGGATCGCCAAGGCTGGCCGCTCGACCGAGCTGGCAGCGAGTGACATCACGGCAGTGGTCGAAACCAATTTCACCGGGCTCTATCTGACCGCGCGCGAAGGGGCCAAGCGGATGATCGCGGCTGGGTTCAAGGATAGCGAGCGCGGGCGGATTGTGCTGCTCGGCTCGATCACGGCGGAACTGACCGGCAACGGCGAAACCGCCTATGCTGCGATCAAGGCTGGGGTGGCGCATCTGGGGCGACAATTTGCCCGCGAATGGGTGCGCCAAGGGATCAACGTCAACACGGTCCAACCCGGTTATATCGACACGGAAATTCAGGGCGATTGGTTCGACACTGCGGCAGGGCAGGCGCACGTCAATTCGTTCCACCGGCGGCGTTTGACGCCGATCACGGCGCTCGATGCGCCGGTATTGTTTCTGTGCAGCGATGCCTCGCGCCATGTCACCGGGGCGACTTTAACGATTGATGATGGGCAGGTGCTGTGATGAATTTGGACGACAACACTCCGGTCATTATCGGCGTTGGCCAACATTCCGAGCGGGTGGGTGAGGACGGTTACGGCGAACTCAGCCATATGGATCTGGGCGGTGAAGCCTTGAAGGCGGCGTTTGCTGATGCCAGGGCCAAGCGCAAACTCGGCCCGGCGCTCGATACCATCGCCGCTATCCGGCAGTTTGAGATTTCGGCGACGCGCTATTCCGCGCCATTTGGCCATTCGAACAACACCCCGCGTTCCTATGCGCGGCGGGCCGGGGCCAATCCAGCCCGCGCCATACTGGAAGTGGTCGGCGGGCAGGGGCCGCAGCGACTGGTCGGCGAATTTGCAGCAGAGATTGCGGCGGGCCGGTCCAAGATGGCGGCGGTGGTCGGGTCCGAAGCGATCTCGACCATGCGGGCATTGCTGGCGCGCGGCGAAACCCGCGACTGGTCGGAAAGACGGCGCGGCACGCTGGAAGATCGCGGACCGGGTTACGAAGGCGTGGTCGACATGACCTCGATCCGTCACGGCGTTGGCGCACCGATCGGCGGCTATGCCATTGCCGAAAACGTCCGGCGTGAGCGGCTGGGGCTGAGCCTTGAGGAATACCGCGGCGAGATTGCCAAGCTATTCGCGCCGTTCACCCGGGTCGCCGCTGCCAACCCGCACAGCGCTGCGCCGACGGAACGCAGCGTGGTGGAGCTCGCGACTTTAACTGAGCGCAACCGCTTGGTAGCGGAGCCTTATGGGCGGTTGATGGTGGCGCGCGATCAGGTCAATCAGGGCGCGGCAATTGTGCTGGCCAGCGTGGCAGAGGCGCGGCGGCTGGGCGTGCCCGAGGATCGCTGGGTCTACATCCATGGGGTGGCCGATTGCGCCGAACCAGCGATGCTGTCCCGCGCCAGTCTGGAACAGAGTCCAGCGGCCGTTGCGGCAATCTCAACTGCACTTGAGCTTGCCGGAATCGGATGGGAAAACATCGCCGCAACAGACCTTTATTCGTGCTTTGCAATCCCCGTTTTCAACTTGCTCGACGCCTTCGGGCTTGACCGGGACGATCCGCGCGGTTGGACCCTGACCGGGGGCTTGCCGTTCTTTGGCGGGGCCGGGAACAACTATTCCGGGCACGGAATTGCCGAAGCGGTCCAGCGCTGCCGGGCCGCGCCCGATAGCTTTACCCTGGTCGGCGCCAATGGCGGGATCATGAGTAAATATGCCGCCGGGGTCTATTCGACCAAGCCCGCAAACTGGGGCAGTAATCGCTGGTCAAGCCTGCCCAAGATCAAGCCGGAGTTTACTGTGCTGGAAGCGCATGATGGCGAAGCGGTGGCCGAGAGTTTTACGATCCAACCGGGCAAGGCAGGCGAGGTCGCCACACTGGTCGCGCGGGTCGGCGCTGCCCGGGTGCTGGCCAATTCGGCCGATCCGGGGATCTGCGCAGAGCTGCGCGGCGGCAAGGTTGCAGGCCGTGCGGTGCGGATCGAAGAGGGCGAGAAGGGCGTGAACCGGTTCTGGTTTACTTGATCAGGTCGGTCAGCGTCCCCACACTCAACACCTGCGGCAATTGCTGCGGCGCGCCTTGGGCTGGATACCACATATACAGCGGCACACCCGCTGCGCCCTGCGCAGTGAGGTAGCGGGTGATCGCCGGGTCGCGCCGGGTCCAGTCGCCGCGCAGGACCACTACGCCTGCTTTCTCAAACGCCGCACGGACCTCTTCGCGCTCGATTGCAGCGGTTTCGTTGACTTTGCAGGTCAGGCACCAGTCGGCGGTCATATAGACGAACACCGGCTTGCCCGACGCGCGGGCGGAGGCGAGCGCGGCTTCGCTGAACGGCTGGCTGGGCAGGATTGAAGTGGTCGCACCGACGCCTTCGCGAACGGTACCGGGCAACCCGATAGCGGCAAAGACCAGCACCGCCGCCAACAGCGTCCACCAACGTCCGCCTGCCGCCAAGCCATGGCGTTGCCGCCGTCCGAGCAGGACCAGCAACGCGATCACGATGACCGCTACCAGTGCGGCGGCGAAGGCGAAGCTGCTTCCAGCCAGACGGCTCGCCAGCCACAGCAGCGCGGCGGCGGTCAGCCCCATCGGCAGCGCCATCCAGCGGCGAAAGGTGACCATCCATCCGCCGGGCTTGGGCAGCAGCGCGCGCAGCCGGGGCACGTAAGCAATCAGCAAGAACGGCAGCGCGAGGCCCAGCCCTAGCGCGCCGAACAGCGCCAACCCTTGCGGTACCGGCAGCAACAGCGCCGCGCCCATCGCGGCGGCCATGAACGGGCCGGTGCAGGGGGTGGCCGCAAACGCCGCCAGCAGGCCGGTGGCAAAGGCGCCTTGCGGCGAACCATCGCCCGCGATGCCGGGGATGGTGAACTCATAAAGCCCCAGCAGGTTCGCGGTGATCGCGGCGGAGAGCAACAGCAACCCGGCGACCACCAGCGGTTCCTGCAATTGGAACGCCCAGCCGACCTGCTGACCGCCCGCCCGCAGCGCCAACAGCAATCCGCCAAGCGCGAGGCAGGCCAGCACAACGCCTGCGGTATAGGCCAACCCCTCGGTCCGGGCCTGCGCCTGACTCTCACCAGCGCGGGTCAGGCTCAGCGCCTTCAGGCTGAGGATCGGGAACACGCACGGCATCACGTTGAGCAGCAACCCGCCAACCAAAGCCGACAGCAGCAGCGCCCACAACGGCGGGGTCTTTGACGGGGAACTCAGCGACAGGCCGGCAGGCGGAACCGGGCCGAGACTGGCTTCAAACGAAACGCCGTTCCCCGCCGGATCAAACCGCAGCACTGCGCCCAGCTGTTGCGGCGAAAGCGGATCAAACTTGGCCCGGGGAAGTTCGATAATCAGCAGATCGCCCGTGCGTGAGAAGGCTTGTGCAGCGGCATAGTCGATCACCCGGTGATCGGCCGCGAACAGGTGCGGATCGTTCAGCGGCACGGCTTGCGGCAATGGCACCGCAATCCGCACGGTGTTGCCGTCAATTGCAAAGGTCGCTTTGGCACCCAAGGGAGCGGGCAGCGCAGCGCGCCATTGGTCGAACTGGGGGCTGGGCGGGCCCGCCGCGCCAACCGTAACTTCGGCGGCCAGCTCAGCCTGTTCGGGCACGCAGACCTTGTCGGTGCAGGCCAGCCATTCGAGCTTCACCCGCAGCGGCAGCCGCGCGCCGGGGCGGGCATCGGCGGGCACGGTCAGCTTGGTCAGCACCGCATAGTCATGCTCGTAAACATGGTTCATCAACCCGCTGACGATCAGCGTGGATGGCACCGGATAGGCCAGCGCGCCTGCCTTGATTCCAGCCGGCAAAGTCCAGGTTGGCGACAAGCCAAGTCCCGCATCGCCGGGATTGAACCAATAGCCATGCCAACCCGGTTGGGGCTTCATCAGGAACGCCAACGTCACCGTGCCGCCGGGGGCAACCGGGCCTTCGACCAGCAGCTGCGGGGTGATGTTGGTTGGCGCAGCCAGTGCTGGCATAGCCAGTAGCATGGCGCACAACTGCAACAGCAGCGTCACAAGGCGGCGATAAGGCTGCAGCACGCAGATTTCTCCTTCTGCCGCCCCTTGCGCTTGGCGCCGGGCGGGGGCAACAGGGCTGTGCCGTCTATCCGACCCTATTTCAAGGAAGCTCGATGCGCCGCTTGACCGCACCTTTGTTTTTGGCCTGCACGCTGGCCCTGTCGGCTTGCGCCGGAACTGCCGCCAAAACGCCGCAGACTGTAGCCGAAGCGCCCGCGCCGGTCGGTCCGCCCAGACTGATCGTGGCGATTTCGATCGACCAGTTTTCGGCTGATACCTTCGCGCAGTTTCGGCAGCATTATACCGGCGGGTTTGTGCGGCTGTCGAACGGCGTCGTATTTCCGTCGGGCTTTCAATCCCACGCCGCGACCGAGACGTGCCCCGGCCATTCGACCCTGTTGACCGGTGTGCGCCCGGCCCGCAACGGCATCGTCGCGAACAGCTGGTTTGAGCCAGACGGGCCGCGCGGCACCGGGCCGATCTATTGCGCCGAGGATGACCGTGATCCGGCCAGCTCGGCCAAAAATCCGGTCGTCTCGGCCTATCATCTCAAAGTTCCGACCTTGGGCGAATGGATGAAGAGCGCCAACCCCGCGACCCGCAACGTCGCGGTTTCGGCCAAGGACCGCGCCGTGATGATGATGGGCGGGCACAAGATCGACGCGGCCTGGTGGTGGAAGAGCGGCGCCTTCGTCAGTCACAAGGACCGCCCGGCAACCCCGGCGGTGCTGGCAGTCAACGCCAAAGCGGCCGCAACGATCAAGGCTGGCGCCCCGGCGCTGCCAATCCCGGCCTGGTGCAAGTCGGCTGACCATGCCGTCGCTGTGCGCGGGACCAATTTGGGCACCGGGCGGTTCCTGCTTGAGCCGGGCAAGGAATCGGGCTTCCGCGTTTCACCGCGGATGGATAGCGCCACCGTCGATCTGGCGATCGGGCTGACCGACGAGATGGGTCTGGGCCAAGGCGCAGCGCCCGATGTGCTGTCGGTATCGCTCTCTGCGACCGACTATGTGGGCCATGCCACCGGGGTCGCGGGTGCAGAAATGTGCATTCTGCAAAGCCAGCTCGATGCCGATCTGGGCCGATTGTTCGCGCACCTTGATGCCAAGGGGATCGACTATATGGTCGTGCTCAGCGCCGACCATGGCGGGCTCGATATGCCCGAACGGATGGACCAGCAGGCTTTCCCCAAGGCTGAACGCGTTGATCCGGCGCTGATCCCCGAAAACCTAGCCAAAGCGCTGGCGGCCAAGACCGGGATCGTGGCTGACGGCCCGCTGGTGTTCGGTGATGCGCCGATGGGTGATCTGTATATCAACCGGAAACTTGACCCGGCGCAGCGTGCCAAGGCGATTGGCGGTCTGGTCGGCATCTTGCGGGCCCACCCGCAGGTTGCCGCTGCTTTCACCGGTGAAGAACTGGCCAATACCCCGCTGCCAACCGGTAATCCGCAGGACTGGAGCCTGAAGGACCGCGCGCGGGCATCGTATCACCCAGGCCGGTCGGGCGATGTGGTGCTGCTACTCGACCGCGCGGTGACCCCGATTGCCGAGCCGTTTCCGGGGGCCTATGTCGCCACCCACGGCAGCGCGTTCGATTATGACCGGCGGGTGCCGATCTTGTTCTGGCGGCGCGGGCTGCGCGGGTTTGAACAACCGCAGCCGGTTGAAACCGTCGATATCGCGCCCAGTCTGGCGGCGGTGCTGGGGCTGAGAGTGCCCGAAGGGGCATTTGACGGCCGCTGTCTTGATCTCGATGGAGGCGCGGGTAACAGCTGCGCACAGTGAGGACGCTATGAGCGACAAACGCGATCTGGTAATTCTGGGCGGCGGCCTCGTCGGCATGACGTTGGCGTTGGCAGCGGCCAAGGCCGGGATCACCAGCCATGTGATCGACAAGGCGCTGCCGGAGGAGTTGACCGCTGAGGGCACCGATGGCCGGGCCTCAGCCATTTCCACTGCCAGCTGGAACCTGCTGTGCAATATCGGACTGGCGGAGCGGCTGGAGCCGCTTGGCTGCCCGATCAGCGCGATTGCGGTGACCGACGGAATGAAACCCGGGCGGATCGATTTTCAGCCGGGTCCGGGCGATGGCACGCTGGGCCGGATGTTCGCTAATCGCGATATCCGGCTGGCGCTGTTTGAGGCGGCGCGGGCCGAACCGGCGATTGCCTGGTCGAGCGGGGTCGAGCCGATCGACCGTGTGCGCAGCGAACACGGCGTTGCGGTCAGTCTCAGCGATGGCCGGACGGTTGAAGCCAGCCTGCTGGTCGGCGCCGAAGGACGGCAGAGCCCGACCCGCAAGGATGCCGGGCTTTCAACCGCGCGCTGGGACTATCACCACCGCGCCTTTGTAACCGCGATCACCCATGAGAAACCGCACGATGGGGTGGCCTGGGAAATCTTTTATCCGGCCGGGCCTTTGGCACTGTTGCCGCTGCTCGATCTGCCCGATGGCCGCCACCGCAGCGCGGTTGTCTGGACCTTTGACGAGAAGGACGCGAAGGGCATCGCCGCGCTCAGCGATGCAGTGTTTCTGGGCGAGATCGCCGACCGAATGGAAGGCATCTACGGCCGGATCGCGCTCATCGCGCCGCGGATGTCCTGGCCGCTTAACTTTCACCATGCGGCCAAAATTGTCGATCACCGGCTCGCGCTGGTTGGCGATGCGGCGCACGGGATGCATCCGATTGCGGGCCAAGGCTTTAACCTGGGACTGCGCGATGTTGGCGCGCTGATCGAGGTGATGACCGAAGCGATGCGGTTGGGACTGGATCTGGGGGACGCACAGGTGCTCGCCCGCTATGAACGTTGGCGCAGTCTGGATACCACTGCGGTGATGGCCACTACGGACGCAATCGTGCGCCTGTTCGGAGTGCCGGGGCGTCTGCCCAGCCTGATCCGCCGGATCGGCATGGCGGGGGTTCAGCGCTCGGGTATTCTCAAACGCTTTTTCATGGACGAAGCGCGCGGAATGTCGGGCGATTTGCCGGCCTTGCTGCGGGCTTAAAAGGTCGCTTCGCGCATCGGCGCAGGCGCGGGCAATGGGGCTGCCGTCGGCGTTGGCGTAACCGCAGGCCCCGGCTGACGGACTTGCTCTCCGGTTCCGGCCTTCAGCTTTTCCGGCTCAGCCAGCGCGGCCTGCTCGATCTGGTCGAGCGCCTTGTTCGCTTCGGAATAGCGCCGCGCCTTGGCGATCCAGTCACTGGCGGCATTGGCTCCGGGCAGGCGTGACACTTCATCAATCGCACCATCGACATTGCCCGAGCCGAGCAGCAATTTGGCGCGCGCGATCCGAGCGGCTGGGGCATTGGCACCGGGGGCATCGCGGTGCACCACGAACAGTCCTGCAACCTTGCGGCTAAAGCGGGTCCAGCCGCCGTCTTCAGGACTGGTACCGGTTAGCGCCGGGGCCAGCGTATCGAGTTCGGTTGACAGCGCGTCCAGCGTCACCGGCTGCTTAGCGGCTTCGATAACGGTGTTGACGGCGGCAGGCCGGGCCGCGCCAAACCGCAACCGCAGCTGCTCTTCCAGATAGCCAAGCGGTGCCCCGCGTTCGATTGAGCGGCGCGCGGCAAGCGCGACCAGCAATGCTTCGGCGCGGGCCGTGTTGCCTTCAGCAGCGGCGGTTTGCAGATCGATCCGAGCCAGCCGCTGTTCCAGCGCGGCGACCTGCTGTTCCAGCAAGGCCCCGGTGACCGGCGCGACCGTCGCGCTGGGTGCGGCGCTGGGCTGGGCGAAGCCTGCGCCGCTTGCGGTCAACTGCCCGTCGGCCTTGCCGGTAAGCGAAATCCGCCCGTCCCAGACCAGCCAGCCGACCAATCCGGCCCCGGCGATAAAGGCGAGCAAGGCAGAACCCAGCACAGCGCGGAATAGTCCGCCCGAACGGCGTGCGGGGGTGGGTGCGGAACTGTAATAGTCTTCAGGCATTTGCCGCCTTTGTTTTTACGGACCTGGCTTTACTGACCGGCCGGGCGACCTGCAGGCCACGGGTCTTGGCACATCTGCCGGGCCAATGCCAGCAAGGGCTTGTCCTCAGGAAAGGGGACGGTCGCGACCTCACCCCAGCCATCGCCTGCCGCCGCCACGATCCGGGGCGATAGCGCGGCCAGGCGCAGGGTCGCGCGGCGGATCCCGTGGCGCACACATTGCGCCGACAGGTGCCGCGCGGCTTCGGCTGAATGGACCGCGACGATCGCTGGTTGGCGCAGCAGCGCAACCAGTTCGGGCGGCATTTCGCACGGGGTGGCGGCATAGACCATGCGTTCTTCGATCGTCACGCCAGTGGGTAGGGTCAACGTCACCCGGTCCTCTCCGGCCAGCCGCAGCAGGCGTTTGTGCGCTGGGACCAGTTCACCCAGCAGTGCTTGCAGCGGCCCGTTGCCGCTGGCTGCAACGCTGAACCCGGCCGCGCGCGCGGCGGCGGCAGTGGTTTCACCAACAGCATAGACCGGCAGGGCCTTCAGCGCAGCCAGACCGCGCCCGCCATAGCGAAAGGCCATTGCGCTGCCGATCAACAGCGCATCGTAACGATCCGGGGAAACAGCCTCCCAGCTTCGGACCGTAACTTCGAACAATGGAAAACCGTGGACCTCCATCCCGTGCATCCCCCGCGCCAGCGCCGTGCTGGCGCTGCAGCCAGGTTCGGGGCGGATGATGATAAGCGGTACGGCCAAGTGTCAGCCCCCGGGAGGATCAAAGTGCGCGCGGATTGCAGGTCCGGCCTGCGCCAGCAGTTGTGCGGCCAGCCGGGCCGGTCCGTCAAGGTCAGTCGCCACAAATTTCGCTATAGCTTCCACCCGTTCAGCGCCATCGGGGCTGAGCAAGGCAGCGCGCAGGATCAGATCGGCACCTTCGGCCCGGGTCAGCACGGCAATCGGGCTGTGGCAATTGCCGCCCAGCGCCGCCAGCAGCGC
>JANMHL010000024.1:0-2008 GCA_031375125.1 Novosphingobium sp.
CGCTGTTGAACGGGGCAATCTCGGAATAGACCCCCGCTTCGCGCACCCGGCGGGCGATCAGTTGGGTGACCTGGCTGCCCAAGTCGACGATCAGGATGGAATCGGAAGGTTGAATGGTCATGGCTGGCGGATAAGGGCGCAGCGATGCGGTGGCAAGGTGAAGGAATAGGTTTCACCCGAAGAACCGAAGAGCTCAGCCGGCGCCGCAGGTCTCATTCCACAACGGAGTGGCTGGATAGAAAAGCGGCTTCGCCGCACCGCGCGACAGCTTCGGTGCTTCGGGTGAACCGTCCTATCTTGCCACCAACTCCCGCAGCTCGGTCTTGAGCAGCTTGCCGATGTGGCTGCGCGGCATTTCGGCGATTGCGTGCAACGCGGAGACCCGCTGGGTTTTGCCGAGGCGGCTGTTGGCGGTGCTGCGGATATCCTCCAGCGCGTCTTCGCCAACGCCCGGTTTCAGCACCACGAAACCGACCGGCGTTTCGCCCCAAGCCTCGCTCGGCACGCCGACCACGGCGGCTTCGACCACGCGGTCATCTTTGGCCAGTTCTGCTTCCAGATCGACCGGGAAGATGTTGAACCCGCCCGAGATAATCACGTCCTTGGTCCGGCCGACCAGCTCGACAAAGCCGTCGGCATCGACCCGCCCGACGTCGCCCATTCGCTGCCAGACCGAACCATCGGCTGGGTCGATCCAGTACCCTTCGCGGGTCTTTTCGGGCTGGTTCTTGTATCCGGACATCATCGTCGGGCTTTTGCCGATCAGCTCTCCGGCAGTGCCGGGAGGCACTTCGTTGCCGTCCTCATCAACCACTTTCATCTCGCTGCCCGGCGCGGGCTGGCCGACGGTGTGGAGCTTGTCCGGGTGCTCGTGCGCCACCAGCAGGCAGACCACGCCGCCTTCGGTCATCGAATAGATTTCGATCAATCCGCCCGGCATCCGCGCCAGCACTTCGGCCTTCAGCTCGGCCGGGAAGGGCGCGCTGGTGCAGTATTTCAGCTTCATTGCCGACAGATCGTAATCGTCAAAGTGGTCGAACTGCATCAGGCGGCGGTATTGCACCGGGACCAGCATGGTGTGGGTAATGCCCTCAGCCTGCGCCCGCTCCAGCCACTTCTGGACATCGAATTTGCCCATCAGGCTGGCGCAGCCGCCCGAATACATCGAGGGCAGGAATACCGCCATCGTGGTGTTCGAATAGAGCGGGGTGCTGGTCAGCGTCCGGCTGTCCGCGCCATAATTGTTAGCCGCGCGGTAGGTCATCTGCCGCCAGCGCATCCCATGGCTGTGGATGATGCCTTTGGGAATCCCGGTGGTGCCGGACGAATAGATGATGTTGAAAGCGTCTTTTTCGGAGGGAACGAACGGCGCCGCGACAGTGCCAGCAGGGGCCATGAACGCGTCCAACTCCTCGTCCAGCACAATCTGGCATTCGGTCGGCAGTTTGAAATCACCCAGTTCGGCCAGCTTGGCCCGGTCGATAAATAGGTGCTTTGCGCCCGAATCCGCCGCCATCCCGGCGAGCTGATCGGGGCTGGCGCTGGTGGTCAGCGGGGCGGCACAGCCCCCAGCGCGGATCGCGGCGAGATAGATCAGCGCATAGTTGACGGTGGTCGTGCCAAGGATCGCCACAGCCTGTCCGCGCTCCAGCCCATCGGCCTGCAGCCGCGCGGCGATCCGCTCAACCAGCGCGGCGGTCTGCGACCAAGACAGCGTGGTGGTGCCATCGTACAACGCATCAGCCTCGCCGCGATAGAGGCCCCATGCGGCGATCAGGCCGGGGAACGAACCAAAGGCTTCGTCAAGCTGTGCGGCGGGGTCACTGATCATCGGAGCGGGCTTTCAGCTTGGAGCTTCACAAAGTTCACAGGGTTCAGGAATAAAAAACCGGCCCTGTTTCAATCGCAGTTGCGATCATGGCAGGCGTTGACCCCGTAGGAAAGGGGATCGTCGTGGCGGTCAGGCCACCTCTCGGGCCAAATCAGGCAGGCAGGACCGCTCCGAGGG
>JANMHL010000055.1:0-5000 GCA_031375125.1 Novosphingobium sp.
TATGGCGCTTTGCCGCTGTTTTGGGGCACAGTCTTCATCGGCGCGATTATCGCGATGCTGGTCGCCATTCCGCTCGGCTTGATGAGCGCGATTTACCTGACCCAATATGCCTCCGCCTCTGTCCGCAAATGGATGAAGCCGCTGCTCGAAATTCTCGCCGGGGTGCCAACCGTGGTCTATGGCTATTTCGCTGCTTTGACCGTCGCCCCGCTGATCCGCGATTTTGGCCTCGCCATCGGCATCACCAGCGCTTCGAGCGAAAGCGCTTTGGCCGCCGGGATCGTGATGGGGATCATGATCATCCCGTTCGTCTCTTCGATGGCCGACGACAGCATCACCGCCGTGCCGCAGGCGATGCGCGATGGCAGTCTGGCAATGGGCGCGACCACATCGGAAACGATCAAGAAAGTGCTGATCCCCGCCGCCCTGCCCGGCATCGTCGCTGGGGTGATGCTGGCGGTCAGCCGGGCCATCGGCGAAACTATGATCGTGGTAATGGCCGCTGGCGCCACCGCCCGGCTCACTGCCAATCCGTTTGAAACGATGACCACGGTCACGTTCCAGATCGTGGCGATGCTGACCGGCGAAGGCAGTTTTGATCACCCCGCCACGCTGTCCGCTTTTGCGTTGGGCATGGTGCTGTTCCTCGTCACCCTCATGCTCAATTTCATCGCGCTGCGTGTCGTCAAGCGCTTTCGGGAAGCCTATGACTGATCCTGCCGCCATTCGCCTCAAAAAGCGCTACGGGGCCGAGCGCCGGTTCCGGCTGGTCGGAATGGCCGCGGTGCTGTTTTCGGCGCTGGTGCTGGCGTTCTTGCTGGTCACCATGACCAGCAACGCGCTGGGCGGGTTTAAGCGTTGGGAACTGCGCGTTCCGGTTGATTTATCCAGCGGCGCGCTGACTATCGACCCCAGCCAGTTGCAAGGGCCAGGCGCAGTCCAGGCCTTGCAGGGCGCTGGCCTGCCCGAAATCGTTCAGTTCGCCGTTGCCAAGAACGCTGGCGAAGCCGCCGCCGGACAAGTGCTCGATCAGGCCTGGCGCGAAGTTGCCGCGACTTTGATCGCCGATCCCAGTCGGCTGCAGGGCACAATAGCCGTCTCCCTGCCGGTCAGCGACGATCTCGCCGCTGGGGCGCGCGGTGATGGCGGCGATGCGCTCAAGACGTTGGCGGCCAAACTTAAGCACGAGGGCAAGCTGGTCAGCGCGATCGACTGGGGTTTCCTCTCCCGCGCTGATGCCACCGGGCCGCAAGCCGTCGGGATCTGGGGCGCACTGAAGGGTTCGATGCTGACCATGCTGGTTACGCTCGCGCTGGCATTCCCGATCGGCGTATTCGCGGCGATCTATCTTGAAGAATATGCCCCGCGCAATCGCTGGACCGAACTGATTGAGGTGTCGATCAACAATTTGGCCGCCGTGCCCTCGATTATTTTCGGACTGCTCGGCCTTGCCGTGTTCCTGGCGATCTTCCCCAACTGGCGCTCTGCTCCGCTGATCGGCGGGATGACCTTGGCACTGATGACCATGCCGGTGATCGTGATTTCGGGCCGCAACGCGATCAAGGCGGTGCCGCCATCGATCCGCGATGCCGCTCTGGCGATCGGCGCAAGCCGGGTTCAGACGGTGTTTCACCATGTCCTGCCGCTGGCGATGCCCGGTATCCTGACCGGCACGATCATCGGCATGGCCCGCGCGCTGGGAGAAACCGCGCCGCTGCTGATGATCGGAATGCGCGCTTTTGTTGCAAGCCCGCCCGATGGCTTCACCTCGCCAGCGACCGTGCTGCCGGTGCAAATCTTCCTCTGGTCCGATGAAATCGATCGCGGCTTTGTCGAACGCACTTCAGCAGCGATCATCGTCCTGCTGGCCTTCCTGTTGGTGATGAACGGCCTCGCCATCTACCTTCGCAACCGTTTTGAGAAACGCTGGTAATGACTACTTATCATGAACTTGACGCCGTAGAAGCCAAGATTGCCGCGCGCGATGTATCCGTATTTTACGGTGACAAGCGGGCGATTGATCACGTTTCGATCGACATTCCCAACGACTATGTGACCGCCTTCATCGGCCCATCGGGCTGCGGAAAATCGACTTTTCTGCGCACGCTCAACCGGATGAACGATACGATCGCCGGGGCCCGGGTCGAAGGCCAGATCACGCTCGACGGGCAGGACATCTACACGTCTGGGATGGACGTTGTGCAGTTGCGCGCGCGGGTCGGGATGGTGTTTCAAAAACCCAATCCGTTCCCCAAATCAATCTTCGAAAACGTCGCCTACGGCCCGCGCATCCACGGCCTCGCCGCCAACAAGTCTGAATTGGAAGGCCGAGTTGAAAAGGCCCTGAAGCGTGCCGGATTGTGGGACGAGGTCAAGGACCGGCTGGCAGAAAGCGGCACCGCCTTGTCGGGCGGACAGCAGCAGCGGCTGTGCATCGCCCGCGCCATCGCGGTTGAGCCGGAAGTGATCCTGATGGATGAACCGTGTTCGGCGCTCGACCCGATTGCCACCGCCCGGATCGAGGAGCTGATCGGCGAACTGCGCGGGCGGTATGCCATCGTGATCGTCACCCATTCAATGCAGCAGGCCGCACGGGTTTCGCAACGCACCGCATTCTTCCACCTCGGTAAAGTCGTGGAATACGGCAAAACCTCGGAAATCTTCACCAATCCGCGCGAAGAGCGTACCAAGGATTACATCACCGGTCGCTACGGTTAGGACACGGATAATGGCAGAACATACAGTCAAAGCCTTCGACGAAGACATCACCCGCCTGCGCGGACTGATCGCGGAAATGGGCGGGCTCGCCGAGGTTTCGCTGACCGAGGCGATGGAAGCATTGGTCAAGGGCAACGTCGAACTGGCCAAAGGCGTGGTCGAACGTGACCGCCGGATCGATTCGATTGAGGCCGAAGTCGACAAGCTGGCCGTGCGGATCATTGCTTTGCGCGCGCCGATGGCCGACGATCTGCGCGAAGTGATCGCGGCGCTGAAGATCGCCGGGGTGGTCGAACGGATCGGTGACTATGCCAAGAACATCGCCAAAAGCACCGGTAAGATCGAAGGTCGCCGTCAATTTGAACCGCTCACCCTGATCCCGGCGATGGCAGAAGTGGCCGGCGGCATGGTCCACGATGTCATGACCGCATATGCTGCGCGTAACGCGGATCTGGCGGCCGAAGTGATTGCCCGCGATGACAAGGTTGATGCCTTTTACGAGAGCATTTTCCGCAACCTCGTCAGCCACATGATGGAAAATCCTTCGACCATTTCGAGCGCCGCGCAATTGCTGTTTGTGGCCCGCAATATCGAACGAATCGGTGATCACGCCACCAATGTCGCCGAAATGGTCTATTATGCCGCAACTGGGGCCTATCTGACTGACAAGGAAGAGAAAGCCTAAGGCCATGAACGCTCCTCGCCTACTCCTTGTCGAAGACGACCCCGCCCTCGCCGAACTGCTCGAATTCCGCTTTACCCAAGAAGGCTACGCCGTCACCGCAACCACCGACGGCGACGAAGCGCTGCTGCTGGCCCAGGAACAAGTACCCGATCTGGTCGTACTCGACTGGATGATTGAGGGCACCAGTGGGATCGAAGTCTGCCGCCGCCTGCGCCGGGCCAAGGCAACCGCCCATGTCCCGATCATCATGCTGACTGCGCGCGGAGCCGAGGATGACAAAATCCGCGGGCTTGAAACCGGGGCCGATGATTTCGTCACCAAGCCGTTTTCCCCGCGTGAACTGATTGCCCGGGTCGGCGCGATCATGCGGCGGATTCGGCCGGCATTGGCCGGCGAAACACTGTCGGTCGGCGATCTCTCGCTCGATGCCACTGCCCACAAGGTAACCCGCCGCGGCCAGGTGGTAACGCTCGGGCCAACCGAGTTCCGCTTGCTCAAGTTCTTCATGGAACACCCCGGCCGGGTATTCAGCCGCGGGCAATTGCTCGACGCGGTCTGGGGCAACGAAAGCGAGATCGAGCTGCGCACGGTCGACGTCCACATTCGCCGCCTGCGCAAGGGGATCGAACAGGATGGCGCGCCTGATCCGGTGCGAACAGTGCGCTCAGCCGGATACTCGCTCGAGGCGGTTTAGGCCCGCTTCGCCCTAGGCAACAATCCTTGCAGCCAGCGGATAACGTGCACCTGCAGCAGCACGCGCTTGTCAGACCAGCCATGATCGGTTGCGACGTGGACCGCGGTGATCCGCGTTCCGCCCTTGGCCCGTACCGCCGCGATCAGCGCGTCGGTCTGCGGGGCCAGGCCATCGTCGCTGCTCAGCACCAACAGCGGCTGTTTGGCGAGGCCGGGCGCGGCTTGCAGAAAATCGAATTTTGCGCGGCCCGCGATCAGTTCATCGGCCATAATTTCCGGCGAAGTCCCGGCCAGTGTTTCCGCATTCTCGCCCGCCATTTTGACGATACCGGGCCGATCCAGCCCGTGCATCACGCCCATGTTGGCAGCCGAAATCAATCCCGCGCCAAGCAGTCCGTCGTCTCCGCTCGCCACCATCGTGGTGACCCAGCCACCCATCGAATGGCCCATCAGTGCCATCTGCCGCACATTGACGCCAAGTTTGGCGGCGTTGGCTGGATTGCGCAGATAAGCCAGCACCGCGCGGGCATCATCAGGGTTCTGGGCAAAGCGGAAATTGCCGGCGCTGCCCCAGGATCCGCGATAGTTGAACGTCACCACGTTCCAGCCAGCACGGCGCACGGCCTGCGCCAGATCGAGGTTCTTCTCGTTCCCCGGCCAGCCATGGCACAGCACCAACGTAGGATGCAACCCCGGCCCGGCGGCGAGATATGCCACCCCGTTGATCTCAACCCCGCCACTGGGAATATGCAGCACTTCCATTCGCGCTGGGTGGAGCTTGTTGGGGGCAGGGTCGGTATAGATCGCAGCGGGGATCGGCGCTGGTCGCGGCGCGGGCCGGGCATTGAGCGCTGGTGCGGCAAAGGCCAGAGCGGCCATGCCCAGTATGATCGAACGGCGCATA
>JANMHL010000087.1:0-10496 GCA_031375125.1 Novosphingobium sp.
TGAACCTTGTGATCAACCCGCTTATTTGGATCAAACCCGTACGGGTGATCGGCCGGCTTTACCTCGCAGGCGATGTGGCACTTGTGTTCGGTGGTATCGAACCGGGTGATCCGGCCAGCACCGCTTTTGCCCGCGATCAGGTTCGCCCAGGTGGTTTCTACGTCCCCGCCAAGCGGGGTTACGAGGCCGAGGCCGGTGACGACGACACGCCGCATTGCACTTCTCCAAACCCAAAAACTGCAACAGGCCCAGCCCCTTGCGGGCTGAGCCTGTCAAAGACCATGATCGCCGTCAATCCACGCCAGTTGACGCAAGAGCGCAGCGACCCGGCCTGTTAGCCAAAGGCATTAGCCCTTGTGATCGTCGATGTACTTGATCGCATCGGTGACAGTGCTGATCTTCTCGGCAGCGTCGTCGGGGATTTCCACGCCGAACTCTTCCTCGAATGCCATCACCAGTTCAACGATGTCGAGCGAGTCTGCGCCCAGATCGTCGATAAAGCTGGCTTCTTCAGTAACCTTGTCAGCCTCTACACCGAGGTGCTCGACAACGATTTTCTTAACCCGGTCGGCGGTGTCGCTCATGGTGATTCCCTTCGTGAACGGCAGATTAAATTGTGTTGAAAGCCGCCCTAATCAAGGCCGCGCGCGCTGGCAAGGGGGTGCACCGATTCAGCACGATTTGCTTACGTATGGGGCGGCCCAAACCCTCAGTCTGCATCATGTGCCGCAATCTGGCGGCGGGACCGGGATCGGTCCGCAATCCGCCCCAATCCGGCCTGCGCCAAGGCGTGCTTGGGATTGAGCAGCAAGACCCGGCGATACTGCTGCTGGGCAATGGCGTCTTCCCCAGCCGTTTCGGCGCACAGCCCAATGTTATAACGCGTTGGCGCGTGATCGGGGTTGGACTGGCCCAGTGCGGCCCAATCGGCGCAGGCGGCCTGATCCCGATGATCCTTGACTGATCGAACCGCCCGTTTGAACACTGCACCATCGGACTTGGAGAGGCCCTTGCGGCCTTCATCGACCCGCACATCCTCAGCCTCGCGGCGCGGGGCGAAGGCGAGCCGGACCCGCCGGGCGACCCTCGCGTTCAGCTCGCGCGCAATCGAGCCGCGCGCCCGGGGCGATCCTTCGGCGTCCTCGCAGTGGGTGTCCTCAAAGCTCTCAGGCCGACTGTCAGACCACAGCAGTGTCCCGTCGCGGTCAACCAGCCGCAGCGCGACGACCAGTTCGATATGGCGGCGGCGGCAGCGAACGGTGATCTTTTCCTTGGCTGCAGTGCATTTGCCCTGCGCGTCCTTGATGCAGCGCTCATGCTCTTCGGTGTAATCCGAAAACCGCTGTTCGGTGTCGGCAGTCCCGCGCAGCAGCGCTTCGCCCCCGCTGCCGGTCGCCGCCGGGATCACCCGCAGCCACGGCCCGCGCCCCAGATTGATCCCGCGCAGGGTGTCTTCGGTCTGGATCGTCAGGTCTTCCCCGGCATCGCCGCCAAATGGTTCGACCTGGACCGAGCGCAACGCCGCCGCCTGATCGCTGGCGGCGGGATAGAGCACTTCGGTCCGCAGCGTTTCGGCCTGCGCCGCAGGAATAGCGGCCAGCAGTGCGGTCAGCGAAAGGCAGATACGGCGCATGAAGAAACCCCCGAACAATGCTGTCCGGGGGTTTCTCGCAATGCTGTGCAATTTAATCAAGCCTGCGGCTTGGGCGGTTCAATCACGCGGACGTGGAGTTCGCGCAGGGCCTTGGGCTCTGGCGCGGAAGGCGCACCCATCAGCAGGTCTTCGGCCCGCTGGTTCATCGGGAACAGCGTGATTTCGCGCAGGTTCTGGACCCCGCACAGCAGCATCACCATCCGGTCGACCCCAGCCGCCATCCCGCCATGCGGCGGCGCGCCATACTGAAACGCACGGTACATCCCGCCAAAGCGCTCCTCGACATCGGCCTGCGTCAGGCCGGTTAGTTCGAACGCCTTGACCATCAGATCAGGATGCTGGTTGCGGATCGAGCCCGAGGCGAGCTCGTACCCATTGCAGACCAGATCGTACTGATAGGCCTTGATCGTCAGCGGATCTTGGCTCTCCAGCGCTTCGAGTCCGCCCTGCGGCATCGAGAACGGGTTGTGCGCGAAATCGACCTTTTTGTTTTCGTCGTCCCATTCGTAGAACGGGAAGTCGATGATCCAGGCGAATTTGAACGCGTTCAGATCGATCAGTTCAAGCTGTTCGGCGGTGCGGGTCCGGGCTTGCCCGGCCAACTTGGCGGCCTGCGCTTCGTTCCCGGCGGCAAAGAACGCGCCGTCATCGGGGCCAAGGCCGAGCGTGTCCCACAGCGCCGCCATCTTGTCCTCGCCATGGTTCTTGGCAATCGGGCCGCCGAACACACCAGCCTTGCGGGTGGCATAACCGAGCCCGGCGTGACCTTCTCTGCGGGCCCATTCGTTCATTTCGTCAAAGAACTTGCGGCTCTTTTCGGCGGTGTTCGGTGCCGGGATCAACCGCACCACGCCGCCGCTGCCGACGATCTTTTCAAACAGACCAAAGCCTGACGATACGAATTCGCTGGTGACATCGCGGATAATCAGCGGATTGCGCAGATCGGGTTTGTCGCTGCCGTAATCGAGCATCGACTGCGCGTATGGAATCCGCGGGAACTCGCCCGCCGGGGTTACCGACTTGCCCTCGGCGAAGCTTTCAAACACCCCGGCCATCACCGGTTCCATCGTCTCCCAGACTTCTTCCTGAGTAACAAAGCTCATTTCGAGATCGAGCTGGTAAAACTCGCCCGGCAGCCGGTCAGCGCGCGGATCTTCATCGCGGAAGCACGGCGCGATCTGGAAATAGCGGTCGAACCCGGCGACCATCAGCAGCTGCTTATACTGCTGCGGGGCCTGAGGCAGGGCAAAGAACTTACCCGGATGAATCCGGCTTGGCACCAGAAAATCGCGCGCACCTTCGGGGCTGGAGGCAGTCAGGATCGGGGTCGAATATTCGGTGAACCCGATACCTTCCATCCGGCGGCGCGTTTCCGAAATGATCTTGGTCCGCTTGACGATATTGCCATGCAGCGTCTCGCGGCGCAGATCGAGGAAGCGATAGCGCAGCCGGACATCCTCGGGATATTCCTGTTCCCCTGCCACTGGCAGCGGCAGCTCTTCGGAGCGGCTCAGCACGGTCGCACCCCGAGCATAGACCTCAATCGCGCCGGTCGGAAGGTTCGGATTGACCGTGCCAGCACTGCGCGCCTTCACTTCGCCGTCGATCGTCACCACCGATTCGAGCCGCAGCCCTTCCAGAATGGCCAGCGCCGGGCTGTCCACATCGGCGACAATCTGCGTCAGACCATAGTGATCGCGCAGATCGACGAACAGAACGCCGCCATGGTCGCGCTTGCGGTGGACCCAGCCCGACAGGCGGACGGTTTGGCCAGTATCACTGGCGCTGAGTGCGCCGCAGGTGTGCGAACGATAAATGTGCATCGAAACTCTTTCCAATCGGCCCACTTTGTTGCAGGGGCGAAAGCGCGGGCTAACAGGCGAATCCCGCGCTTTTGTCAAGCCGAGGCCCCGCCCGGGGCCACCTACAGAAAAGAACGATGAAAATACATCCTTTGATTACGACGTCTGCAGAACTTGCGGACCTCTGCGCCCGGCTCTCCACGGCAGACTTCGTGTGCGTTGACACCGAATTCATGCGGGAGAACACCTATTGGCCCGAACTGTGCCTGATCCAGATCGCTGACAGCAACGAGGCGGCGGCGATTGACCCGCTGGCGCGCGATATCGATATGACTCCGCTGCTCGAGCTGCTGGTCAACAACGAGGACGTGCTGAAAATCTTTCACGCTGGCGGGCAGGATGTGGAAATCATCTACAACCTGACCGGCAAGACCCCGCATCCGATCTTTGACACCCAGATCGCGATGATGGCGGTCAGCCAAAGCGAGCAGATCGGTTATTCCAATCTGGTCGAATCGTGGCTGGGGATCGCAGTCGACAAAGGCGCGCGGTTCACCGATTGGGGCCGCCGCCCGCTGACCGAACGGCAGATCGAATATGCGATCGGCGATGTCACCCACCTCGCCAAAATCTTCCCCAAACTGCTGGCCCGCCTGAAAAAGACCGAGCGCGGCGTGTGGCTGAATATCGAGATGGAAAAGCTGGCTGATCCGGCCAATTACAAGAACGATCCCGATCTTTCCTGGCACCGGATCAAAGCGCCGGGCCGCAATCCGGCGATGCTGGGGCGGCTGAAGGCTCTGGCCCATTGGCGCGAATTGGAAGCGCAGGACAAGAATATCCCGCGCGGTCGGATTGCCCGCGATGAAACCGTCGCCGATATCGCCGCGCATCCGCCCAAGGTTCAGGCTGACCTCGCCAAGGTCCGCGGGCTTTCCGCCGCGTGGAGGGACAACGAGATCGGCCGCCGGATGATGGCCGCGATCGAGAATTCAAAGCCGCTAACCGAGGCCGAAATGCCCCCGCGCACCCCGCGCGGCGCGCCGCTGGGCAAAGAGGGCGCGCTGGTCGCCGATTTGCTCAAGCTGCTGCTCAAGATCCGCAGCCGCGAGATCGACGTCGCTGCGCGATTACTGGCCCGCAGCGATGAGCTTGAACTGCTGGCCGCCGGCATTCGCGAGCTGCCGATGCTGCAAGGCTGGCGCTATGAGGTGTTCGGGCGCGAGGCACTGGAACTGGTCGAAGGCAAGATGGCCTTTGCCGTGGTTAAGAACCGCCTCAAAATGACCCGCGTTGAAGTGCCGGAAATCGCGGATTCGGAACCCGAAACAGCGGTGGAATTACCCGACGAGCCGGACACCGAAGCCGAACCGGAAGCCGCTGAGTGAGCACCTACCTGCCCACGCTGAAACAGCTGCAATATCTGGTTGCGCTGCACGAGCATGGGCACTTTGGCAGAGCGGCAGAGGCCTGCTTTGTCTCGCAATCGACCCTTTCAGCGGGGCTGCGCGATCTGGAGAACCTGCTCGGCGTGATGCTGGTTGAACGGACCAAGCGGGCGTTGCGGTTTACGCCGCTGGGCAATGCCGTGGTTGCCAAGGCCCATCGCCTGCTGCGCGAGGCCGAGGAACTCAGCGAGATGGTCCAAAGCGCGGGCCAGCCGCTCTCGGGCGAAGTACGAATGAGCGTGATCCCCACCATCGCCCCGTTCCTGCTGCCCCGGATGCTGCCGCGCCTGCGCCGCGAACGCCCGGCACTTAAGCTGTTCCTGCGCGAGGAACCAAGCGCAGCGGCGATCGAATCACTCCATCACGGCCGCAGCGATTGCGTGCTGCTGGCCCTGCCGTTTCCGACCGGCGACGTGGAAAAGGAAACAATCGAGCTCGACGCGCTGTGGGTCGCCTTTCCCAAGGATGATCCGCGCGATCCGCCAGCCGAGATTTCGCCCGACCTGATCGACGAAACCCGGCTGCTGCTGCTGGAAGACGGCCACTGCCTCAAAGAACACGCGCTGGCCGCCTGCAACCGCCCCGAACTGCGCGCCTCGGCCACGATGATCGGGACCAGCCTGCACACATTGGTGCAGATGGTCGACAACGGCCTGGGCCTGACGATGTTGCCCGAAATGGCATTGGATGCCGGAATCCTGAACGGCACCAATGTCGTCGCCCGCCCGCTCAAAAGCGGCAACGCCAACCGCGAAATCGCGCTGGTCTGGCGCAAAAATTCGCCGCGCTCGGACGAGTTTCGCTTGCTGGCCGAGGAATTGCGGGCGGGTTAGCGCCTAAACAGTCATCACGGCCTTACCGTAGGCGCTCAATTGCGAATCGTGGGTTACCAGTACAAGGCTTTCGCAATGCGCAGTTGCGACGAGCAGACGATCAAATGGATCGCGGTGGTGCCTCTCCAGGTCATCCACAGCCGCTGCATGGCTTGGTTTGATTGGCAGCACTTCAATCCCGGCTTGGCTCAACGCTGCCAAGAAATCTCGGCCAGAAATTGGCATATCATCTCTCAAGCCTTTGCGAAGTGACCACTTTATCGCCACTTCCCAAACTGACACAGTACTGGCGAGCAACTGTTCGGCTCGCTCGTCCATCAATCGCAATGCCGCATCAGACAGCCGATCGCTGCCGACCAATCGCCAGAGTAGAATGTGAGTGTCGAGCAGGAGCCTCAATCGTCCTTGCCTTCAAACAAGACCGCAATCCGTTCATTGAGCGCATCAATCGAATCTGGCACCGCAATCTTGCCTTTGAGGAGCCCCCACCTGGGCTTGGGCTTGGCCTCAATCGGCACCAGTCGAGCAGCCGGTGTCCCGTTGACCGCAATTACAACTTCGCGCTCTGCACCAGAGCGCACCGATGCGACAAGCTGCGAGAGGCGCGATTTGGCGTCATGCATGTTTACCATCGTCATGAAGTTAGCTTAGCTAAACCTAGCTACTTGTCAATCCATGTGCTTCAAACCTACCCGCAGGTAATCCCAGCCGGTGATCACTGTCAGCACCGCTGCTGCCCACAGCGTGGTCAGGCCGACGGTGTGCGGCAGGTTGATCGTTTGCCCTGCAAGTTCGATGTTCCACCACGGCAGCGCCTTGCCCAAGATCAGCGCGCCAAGGCAGATCATCTGGAAGGTGGTTTTCCATTTGGCGAGGCGGCTGACCGGCACCGAAACCTGCAAGCCGCCCAGAAATTCGCGCAGGCCAGAAACGGCGATTTCTCGCACCAAGATGATCCCGCCCGCGATCACGTGCATATCGCCCACGTATGGCCCGCGCAGCACGCCTTGCGCGGCGAGGACCAGGATTACCGTGGCAACCATGATCTTGTCCGCGACCGGATCAAGGAACTGGCCGAGTTTGGAGACTGCCCCGGTTGACCGGGCGATATAGCCATCGAAATAGTCGGTGATGCCCATCAGGCCATAAAGCACGAAAGCCAGCAGATAACCCCATTGCCAGTCCGGCCACCACAGTAGAAATGCCAGCAAAGGCAGCGTCACGATCCGCGACAGCGTCAGGATATTGGGAAGCGACATCATGCAGTGATGAATAGCCGCGAAGCCCTTCGTGCAAAAGAGGGACTTTGGGCTTGTCCGCAATGGCCTAGCCGCTAGGGTCCGCCGCAACCTTGGGGCTTTGCAAAGTTCATTCATGACCACAACGACCCACCTGTTGCGCAGCCGCCGGTTCGTACCGCTGTTCGTTACCCAATTGCTCAATGCTTTCAATGACAACCTGTTCAAGAACGCGATGGTCCTGTTCGTGGTCTATGGCGTCTACAATTCCGAACAGGAAGAAGCCTGGTTCAGCGCACTGGCCACCGCCCTAGTGCTGATCCCGTTCGTCGTGCTGTCCGCCCTCGCCGGGCAATTGGCCGATATGCGCGACAAAGCGAAGATTATCCGGATCGTCAAAGCCTGTGAGATTGGGATCATGGCAGTCGGCGCAGCCGGGCTGCTGATGGCCTGGCAGGGGATTATGATCCACACCGTTGCGATCCCGCTGATGTGCGCGGCTTTGTTCGGGATGGGCACCCATTCGACCTTCCTCGGCCCGATCAAGTATTCGATCCTGCCCCAACATCTGCACCCTGATGAGGTGCTGGCGGGGACCGGACTGGTCGAAGCCGGAACCTATGTCGCAATCTTGGCCGGCACGATCATCGCTGGGTGGATCCCGGTCGAATGGTCAGCAGCGATCGTCATGGTTACCGCTTTGGTCGGCTATGCGGCTTCGCGGCAGGTCCCCCCGGCCCCGCCGCTCGATCCGCCTGAACGGCTTGATCTGCACCCGATAATGGCGCCCTACCGACTGATTCGCGATACTCTGCGCGATCGCCGCGTGTTTCTGGCGATTATGGCGATCAGCTTTTTCTGGACCATCGGCGCGGTGCTGTTCATCCAGTTCCCGCCGCTTGCCAAGAACGTGTTGTCAGCCAGCAAAGAGGTCGCCAGTCTGTTTCTGGTGATGTTCTCGATTGGCATCGCGCTCGGCTCGGTTTCGGTCAATGCGCTGCTCAAGGGCACAGTTTCGGCGCGCTATTCGCCGGTATCGGTGCTGGTGATGATGGGTTTTGTGTTCGCTTTCTGGTTCGTCTGCATCCAGTGGCCGCACCACGATGCGCTGATGGACACGGCCACCTTCATCGCCCAGCCGTTGGCGATTCCGTTGCTGCTCAGTCTGCTGGGAATCGCGACGGCGGGCGGGATGTTCGTGGTGCCGCTCTATGCGTTCCTGACCACTTTTGTGGACAAGTCGCACACCTCGCGGACCATCGCGGCGAACAATATCGTGAATTCGGGTGCGATGGTGCTCGGCTCGATCATCGCGGGCGGGCTCTCGTGGCTCGGCATCCCGCTGGTTCATCAACTGCTGCTGGGCGCGGTGATGTGCCTCTATTCGGCCTGGCTCGGGGTCCAGTTGGTCCGGGCCGAGCGCGCCGCTTAGGCGATATAGAGGCCGACCGCCATAAAGCAGGCGCAATAGGCCATCAGAAAGTCGCGCAGATCATCGAGCGAAAACCAGCTCGTGCGTTTGATCCGCAGCGGCTTTGCTCCGCTGCGCACATGGGGTGGGAGCGTTGCCAGAAAACGGTTCCCAGCGGCTTCATCGGTGATGACCAGTGATCTTCTCATAACCAGAACGTTAAGAACCTGTTGACCATCGCACCAGCCGGAAATTCGCGGTTAACGCGGCGGTTCCCGACTTGGGACAGTAACCAAACCAGTTGTTATCAGCCACCACTGCGTTGCCCCGGCGCGGCTGCGGCGCTACAACCCGCCCATGACCGCACAACCTACAGTTAATGGCGGGCGCTTGCTCGTCGATTGCCTCATCGCCCAAGGGGCTGACCGGATATTTACGGTGCCCGGCGAAAGTTTCCTTGCGGTGCTCGATGCGCTGCACGATGCACCGCAGGTGCAAACCGTGATCTGTCGGCAAGAAGGCGGTGCGGCGTTTATGGCTTGCGCCGATGGAACGATGACCGGTCGGCCGGGCGTCTGCTTTGTCACCCGTGGTCCCGGCGCAACCAATGCCAGCATCGGGGTGCACGTCGCGATGCAGGATTCGCAGCCGATGCTGCTGTTCATCGGTGATGTCGATCGCGGGATGAAGGACCGCGAAGGCTTTCAGGAGGTCGATTTCTCGGCGATGTTCGGCCCCTTGGCCAAGCTGGTGCTGCGGATCGACGACCCAAAGCGGATCCCGGAATATGTCGCCCGCGCATGGTCTGTTGCGGTGTCCGGTCGCCCCGGCCCAGTGGTGATCGCACTGCCCGAAGATATGCTGCTGGAGGAAGTCACCGGCTGCACCCCCCGTCCTGCAATCCACCGCCCGGCACAGGCGGTCTGCGCCGATGCGATGGGCGTGCTGATGGACCTGTTGGCCGGCGCCGCCGCGCCGGTCGCGATTGTCGGCGGGGCCGGCTGGCACACCAAGGCGCGCGAAGAATTCACCCGCTTTGCTGAGCGAGTCGGGCTGCCAGTGGCGGGTGCTTTTCGCCGTCAGGACGCAATCCCCAATTCCAGCCCGGTCTGGGCCGGGAACCTCGGCTATGGCCCGGGTCCCAAGCTGGTCGAGCGAATCAAGCAGGCCGATCTGGTAATTGCCATCGGCGCGCGGCTGGGTGAGGCCACCACTGACGGCTATACGCTGATCACGCCCGAACATCCCGGCCAGACGCTGGTTCACATTCACCCCGATCCGAATGAACTGGGCCGGGTCTATCGCCCGGACCTCGCGATTTGCGCCGACATGGCTGAATTTGCTGAGGCGGCGGCGCTGTGGGATGATGATATTGTGCCGTTCGATGCAGGCGCTGAGGCCCATGCCGAATGGCTGGAGTGGACCACCGCCAGCCCCGCCCCTTACCCGCTCGACATGGCCGCCTGCGTCACCGCGATGCGCGAAAGGCTGCCCGGCGATGCGATCATCTGCAACGGTGCGGGCAATTTTTCGGGCTGGTGGCACCGCTATTGGCACTATGACGGCTTCCCGACCCAGCTAGCGCCGACCGCAGGCGCGATGGGCTATGGCGTTCCCGCTGCAGTCGCAGCCGCATTGCGCCATCCGGAGCGGACCGTAGTGGCGCTGGCCGGGGACGGTGATTTCCTGATGAACGGGCAGGAACTGGCGACAGCGGTGCAATACGGCGCGGACCTGCTCGTGATCCTGGTCGACAACAGCGCCTACGGCACAATCCGGATGCATCAGGAACGTGAATTCCCCGAACGGGTATCAGGCACCACGCTGCACAATCCGGACTTCGCCGCGCTGGCCGCCGCTTATGGCGGCTGGGCCACGCGGGTCGAGACGACCGATCAGTTCATCGCCGCACTAACTGACGCGCAAGGGCGCAAAGGCCTGCGCTTGCTCCATCTAATCATCGACGTCGAACAGCTCAGCGCAGGCGGCGCAACCATTTCGGGGCTGCGGGCAAAGGCGAAGCCGTAGCTTGTCTCGCAGCGTTCCCCCGCGCAGGCGGGGGCCTCCGGCTGCGCACCCATACCTTGCGTCTTACCGCCTGAGGCCCCCG
>JANMHL010000149.1:0-1965 GCA_031375125.1 Novosphingobium sp.
TAAGACGGCAGGCCCGACCTTGTCCCAGACCGCCCGGTTTTTCAGAGCGGCCTCGAAGGTCTTCTCCGCGCTCAGGCTCACTCCCGCCGTGCCCTTGGGGGCTGTGTGGCAGGGGACACAGTACTTCTTCACCAGCGGAGCGACATCCCGCTCAAACCCGACCGGCCCTATGCGCTGGTCCGGCCCTATCTCGAGCCCGGCTACCAGCAATGGAGCGACGATCTGGTCGTCACCGGACGAATGCTGTCGCGCGCCAACCTTGAGATGCCCTCGCCGGTTTCGGTGATGATGGCCGCACCCGCGCCGCCTCCGCCCCCCGCGGCCGAACAGCTCGGCGATCTCAAGCTTTACCGCGTGCCCCAGCGCACCACGATCGCCGCCAACCAGATGAAGCAGACCCGGCTGGTCGAACAGCGCGGCGTGCCGTTTGAACGGATTCACACCGCCAGCGTTTCGCCCGCCAACTATGGTTCGGGAGAAGAGCGTCCGGGCGTGCTGATCCTGCTGCGAACCAAGAACGACAAGCAGAGTAACCTCGGGCTGCCTTTGCCATCTGGCGCTTTCGTTATCCAGCAAGTGCAGCTTGGCCGGTCGATGCGGATTTCCGAGCCGACCCTACGCGATACGGCTGAGGACGAGAAGATCGAGCTTGGCGCAGGAATCTCGCCCGATGTCACCGTGATCCGGCGCACGCTTAAACGCGAAGGGAACCGCCATTGGGTTGAGGTCGAGATTACCAACGCCAGCCCGCAGGCGATCACGTTTGAGCTGAAAGTGCCGGGCTATGGCAACTGGAAAATTGCTGAATCCGACGTCCTATGGATCAAGCGCGATGGAACGCCGGTGTTCGTGGTTCCACTGGCATCTGGTGGCAGCAGGACACTGCGCTTCACCTCCTCAGGCAACTGATATCGTCGATAGTTGGGGCGTCATTGATCGGATAGCGTGCCCGCTTGCCAAACTCTACTGAATTGATAGACGTATATCTCTATCGATTCGATAGAATATTTGGGAGAGTGCCATGCGTTCGTTTCCTATCCCCCTCATCGCCCTGACCACCGCCTTGCTGCTAAGCGCCTGCGCCGCAAATAAATCCGAAGAAGCAGTCACCGCAGATCAAGCTGCCAGCGCCGAAAGCGCCGGACCTAGCCTTTCCGGCGCAGTGGCCCCTGGCGTGGCCTTTCGCTATGACTATGCCTTCATCCTACCGGGCAAATCAATTTCGCAAATCCAGCAACAGCACGCCGCAGCCTGTCAGAACTTGGGTCCATCGCGCTGCCGGGTGACCGGGATCGATTATGACCAACCGGGCGAAGGTCAGGTCACCGCCCGGCTCGACTTCCTGCTCGCTCCCGATATCGCGCACCGTTTTGCCAACGACGGCATAGCGGCGGTGGAACAGGCCGAGGGTAAGCTCGACAGCGCGCGTGTCACAGGTGAAAACGCTGGGGACGCAATCAAGCTCAGCCAGGCCGACAGCGCCGCAAATCAGGCCGAGATCGCCCGGATCGAGGCCCGCCTCGCCGCCAAAGGGCTGACCAGTGCCGAGCGGGTCGAACTGCAGCAGCAAATCGCCACCCTGCGTGAACAGCAGCGCGGCCAGGCACAAGACCGTAAGGCCAAGGAAGCCTCGATCGCCAACACCCCGGTGGTGTTCAACTATACCAGCCAGTCGATCCTCAGCGGCAGCGGCACTTTCGCCAAAGCGGCCGGTGCGAGCCTGTCCAGCGTGCAGAGCCTGCTGGCCTTTGCCGCGCTGCTGCTCGGCGTGGCTCTGCCATGGTTGCTGCTGATTGGGGCAAGTGTCTGGCTGTGGCGCTCGGCCGCGCTCAGCCGCCTGCTGAGCCGCCTGTTCGGCCCCCGCGCGCCAGATCCCTCGCCCAGCGAGTAAGGCTTGCGCCCCTGTGCCGGTGCCGCCGCCCCGCCGGCGCAGGGGTTTAGGCAATCTGGCTTTTCAGCCAAGCC
>JANMHL010000128.1:0-13634 GCA_031375125.1 Novosphingobium sp.
GCAGTTCGGCCTCGTCGTCCTTGCCCCATTGCTCAACCTGCCAGTCGGCCTCCAGCTCTGACGCGCGCCACAGCAGCGCCAGATCGGCGTCGGGCTCCAGCGCGCCAAGTCCGATCACCAGCGAGGCTGACAGCGTGGTCAGTGTCACCAGAGCGGCAAGAGTGAAGTCATCCTGCGGTGCCAGAACGCTTTGCAACTGGTTCAGGGTCGCGGCGGGTTGAGGGCGGTGAATGATCCCAGCGATCCGCTCAAATTCTACCGCCCAGCGCGCTTCGGCAGCCAGCAACAACGGCTCCCACAGCTCCAACTGGCGCGCGTGGCTTGGCTCGTCCGGTTCAGCCCGGTAACACAGCGTATCGGTTTCGGCGTAGCGCAGCAGATCGGCCAGCACGGCGGCTCGGTCCGCCGCGATCACGTCAATCGCATAGTCGGCCAGATCGCGCAGGATCAGCCGGGCGGGATCAATTTCTTCGCCTTGCCCGGACCATTCGGCGGCAAGCGCCTTGGCCAGCGGCTCGGTCGGCACAATTTGCGCGCGTCCGCCTTGGGTCTTCACCGCGCGTCCGTCGAGCAGCACGCGCCAGCCAGCACCCTCTGGCGAGGCGGCGGCTTCCTTGTAAAACCGCTTCATGGCCGGGGCGATTTCCATTTGCGAGCGAGCGACCGCGGCACGAACAGGAAATTGGCAAGGCCCGCCGCAACCAGCACGAACCCGGCCACTGGCGGAACCACGATTTTGCCCGCCACGCTCAGCAGTCCAACCGTCAGAAACGCGGCGCCGGACAAGCGCACCAGCGACAGGATCGTAAAACGCCGCCGGGCCAGAAGTTCGTCGGTATTCATCCCAGCAACTCCTGCAAATGCGCCGGATCGCGCGCCACTGCTGCGGCTCCAGCCTCGGACAGTTCCTGCGCGGTGTGATAGCCCCAATCGACCCCGATCGCCCGCACCCCGGCCGTCACCGCCATCGCAATATCGAACACCGTATCGCCGATCATCACGCAGTTTTCCGGCGCAACCCCGGTTTCCGTCAAGGCGGTTTCGATCATGGAGGGATGCGGTTTCGACGGATGGTTATCAGCGGTTTGTAGAGTCACGAAGTGGCGGGTGAGGCTGTGCATCGCCAGACAATGCTCCAACCCGCGCTGGCTCTTGCCGGTCGCTACACCCAGCAGCCAGCCGTCAGCTGCAAGGTCTGCAACCAGTTTAGCGATCCCGTCATACAACGGCTCAACCAGCGTGCCTGCAACCCGCGCCGCGTTGAACGACGCGCGGTAGGCGCGGTCGGCTTCGGTGCGCATCGCCTCGGTCGCTGCGGGCGCCAACAGCCGAATTGCTTGCGGCAGGCTGAGGCCGACAATCCGGCGGACCTGATGCCGGTCTGGCGCGGGCAGCCCAGCCTCGGCAAAGGCCGCTTCCATCGCGTTCACCACGCCGGCCTGGCCATCGACCAGCGTGCCATCGCAATCGAACAGAGCCAGCCGCGCGGTCATTTCGTCAGCGTCCGCAGCAGTTGCGCAATCGCGGGGCTGCCTTCGCTTTCGAGCCCGGCGGCGACCCGTTCACGCTCGGCTGCGTCCTTGTTCTGCGACAGTTTGAGCGTTTCGCGCCAGGCCGTCACTTCCACTTCGAACCCGACGATCGCGGCCAGCATTCCGCGCAGCTTTTCCGGCGGCAGCTTGTCCATGGTCCACGGCTGGCCCTCGGCAATCCGGGCCTCGTGCTGATCGGACAAGGTGGTGATCTGCGCCAGAGTTGCTTCTGAATCGAGCCGCCGGACCCGGCCTTCGAGTTCCAGCGCGACATAGTTCCAGGTCGGGACTTGCGTTGGATCAGCATACCAGCGCGGGCTGACATAGCCATCGGGGCCGTTGATCACGATCAGCGCGGTGCTGCCGTCCAGATGTTTGGTCAGGCCATTGCCGCGCGCCAGATGGAACTGCAGCGCGCCGGAACCGGTCCGCAGCAGCGGGACATGGGCCACGCGCGGACCATCGGGGGTCTGGGCAAAGACCATGCCGAAGCCGATCTGCTCGATCAACAGTTCCAGCAGATCGCGGTCCTGATGGCGAAAGGCGGCGTTGGGATGCATCAGCGCTTGGCCGGTTTGCTTGGCTTTGCGGGTTTGGCTGGTGCAGCGGGCTTGCCCGGCTTGGGCGATCCCTTACCCTTGGTTGGGCCGCGACTTTTGGGCGGTTTGCGGGTGGCGGCTGCGCCATCGGCGCGGCCCCGACGTTCGCCCCGGCGTTCCTTGCGGACCTGTTTGGCATGGGCCTTGGCCTGTGCCTTTTGAACGTCCTTGGGCACCGAGGTTTCGATCACTTCGATCTCACCGTCGCCTTCGGATTGGTCAAAGCCCATTTGTTCAAGGCTGGCGGCAAAATGCTCGGGCAAGTTCGCCTTGACGTCGATCATGTCGCCGTCGGGGTGGTCAATGATCAGGCGGCGGGCATGAAGGTGCATCTTGCGGCTGATGCTGCCTGAGAGGAACGCGTCCGGTCCGCCGTATTTGCCGTCCCCCACAATCGGGTGGCCAATCGCCGCCATGTGAACGCGCAACTGATGGGTGCGGCCGGTCAGCGGCTGCAACTCGACCCAGGCCGCGCGGTTGCCGGCGTGATCGATCACGCGGTAGCGGGTGCGGGCGGTCTGACCCTCACCGGTTTTGTCGACCATCATTTTTTCGCCGCCACTGCCGGGCTGTTTGCCCAGCGGCAGGTCGATCAGACCCTCTTCGATATCAGGCACGCCGATGACCAGCGCCCAATAGATTTTGCGCGCGGTGCGCCCGGAAAAGCGCTTGGAGAAGTAGGACGCGCTGCCGGGCGTGCGGGCGATCAGCAGGACGCCAGAGGTATCCTTGTCGAGCCGGTGGACCAGCCGCGGCCGCGGACCGTCCGCGGCATAGGCATCGAGCAAGCCGTCAACGTGCTGGAACGTGCCGCTGCCGCCTTGCGTCGCCAGGCCCGGCGGTTTGTTAAGCACAATCGCGGCGCGGTCCTGTGTGATGATCATCGAATCCGCCAGCGCGAGCTGTTCTTCGGTCAGCGGCTTGCGCTCGCGCGCTTTGCGGTCAGGCGCGTCGCCGCCGGGGGGAACGCGGATGACCTGCCCGGCGTTGATCCGGTCCGCCACATCGGCACGCTTGCCGTCAACCCGGATCTGCCCCGTGCGGGCCCAGCGGCTGACCGTGGCAAAACCGACCTGCGGCAGATGACGCTTGAACCAGCGGTCAAGCCGGACTCCATCGTCGTCATGCTGCACGGTAAATTGGCGAACGGTGTCTGCCGGAACGAGGCCGCGGGTAGTCATGCAAAAGTCCTTGCCAAAGCGAGGCCGACCAGCAATCCGGCCATGCCGCCCGCCAGCGAGAGGGAGGCGTAAAGCGCCGCGCTGAGCCACTGGCCGCGTTGCGCCAGCCCAACCAGTTCAAGGCTGAACGCGGAAAAAGTGGTAAACCCGCCGAGCAGGCCGACGCCAAGCGCCAGCCGCCAGGCTTCGTTGGTTGGCCCGCCGCGCAGCAGCCATCCCGCCAGCAGGCCCATCGCCAGACTGCCGATCAGATTGACCGCCAGCGTCGCCACCGGAAAACCTGCCGACGGGACCAAGCGCCCCACCACAAACCGCAGCCACGCGCCAGCCCCGCCGCCCAAGGCGACAAGCAACGATGCGTGGAGGAAACCGGGCTGGGCCATCGCCGCCTCTTAGGTGACAGGTCCCAGACCAGCAAGCCCGCGGTTCCGGGACGGTAAGCGCGGGCTTGCAGGACCGCATTCCGGCCGATCCTTGCTAACCAATCTCGGAAAGAGAATTTCAAACGATTGTTATTTCGAAAAACTCTCGCAGGCCCCGGAAAAACCTGTAGAACTGATTGCAAGGTCGCAAAAAAGCAGATTAACTGCTTTCCATCCAAGCAAAACAGGGGCTTTGCGACCATGATTTTCCAGAATTCGATTCGTTTGCGTTTGAACCGTGCCGTCAGCGCGGGCACCAGCTGTGCCGCGCTGGCCGTGGCGCTCGCCGCGACCCCGGCGCTGGCCGATAGCTCGGCCGCGCCCGAAGCGGTCAACTTGCTCGGTGAAGCCGGGCTTGAGGCCAGCGTTCAGCGCGCCTCGCAGGGCGCCTATTGGCAGGCAGGCAATGCCGCGCAGATTGAAGCGCAGGCCCGGACTGTGAATGTCAGCGTCACCGCGCCCGATCCACAGATCCTGATCGCCAACCCCGGCACCCCAACCACCGCGCGCGATCCGGTCAATGTCACCGGCGTGGGCCAGATGTTCGTCAACAATGGCGGCGGATCAATCGGGCTGTGCACCGGCACTTTGATCAACGCCCGCACGGTCATTTTTGCGGCACACTGCGTCAACAGCCGTGCGGCGGGCGCTTATGGCAACACCAGCGGCGGCACGCCGATTGCCTTTGGGTTTGAAACCTACACCCGCCCCAACGCCTCTGGCCAGCCGGACGAACTGCTCAACTGGTTCAACGGCGGCAGCACTGGGCCGGGCGTGGGCAAGACCAACGTCGCGCAGTCGCTCTATAACTCGACCTATGTCGCCTATAATCCGCTGTCGACCGAACCCAATGCCGCCAGCTTCCTGTATGGCGACGTCGCGATTGCCACGCTGGATACCCCGGCCGCCAACGTGCCGACCTGGGCGCTGCTGTTCTCGCAGCTGCCAGCCGTGCCGATCACGGCAAACGGCACCGGCTATCACGTTTCGATCATCGGCTATGGCAACAACGGCACGGGTGAGGCCGGTGCATATGGCGGGATCGATTTCCGCCGCCGGGTCGCCGAAAACACGCTTGGCGCCTTGGCCAGTCTGGACGAGTTTGAAAACTTCCTGTTCGGCAGCACGTCGACTGACAACCCGCAGAATCTGTACTGGATCGATTTCGACGATCCACGCCGCGGCACCGCTACGGCCTCACCTTATGATTTCAACGCCTGGCGCGATAATGCTTTGCCGAATGAAGGGCTGACCTCGGGCGGCGATTCGGGCGGTCCGCTGGTGCTCGACCGGGCTTTTGCCAAATCGGTCGTGCTGGGTGTGCTGTCGGGCGGCTATACCCGCTTTTACAACGGTCAACCGGCCAACAGCTATGGCACCGCCGCATTCTATCAGCCGCTCTACCTCTATTGGGATTGGATCGCGCAGAACAACCCGTTCCACTATGTTGGCTCAATTGCCGGCAATGCCGATTGGACCGATCCGACCCACTGGGTGACCAACCTTGATCCCAGCTATCAGATCATCGTCAATGGTCAGCTGGTCAACGGCATTCCGACCAGCCCCGGGACTGGCAACACCGAAACGCCCGGCTTTGGCCAGGCCTGTTTCCAGGACACGACCAGCTCGCAATGCTTTGACGTTGCGTCTGGCACTGTCGACAGCAATGCCAACCCGATCGGCACGGCGGCCAATAATGCCGGACAGGCCGATATGGCGCTGGCCCCCGAAGCGGCGCAGCTTGATGCCAATGGGCTGGTTGCCAGCGGTTCGGGTCGTCCAACCGGCGGCACGCTCGAATCGCAGGCTGGTGCTTTGGCCATTCCTGCCGCCACGCTGGCCAATGGCCTGCCGGGTGCGACCAACTTCGTCCCCAGCAACTATGACGGGGACCGGGTTGCCCGGGTCATGCCGCGCTACTTTGACGTAACGCTGGGTGCATCGGGCACCACCACGCTGGGTTCGGCTGTGGTGATCGACCGGTTCACGATTTCGAACGCCGGGGCCTCACTCAACATCGGCACTGCGGGTTCGTTGACCAGCCTGATCAGCATCACCCAGATGACTGGGACGATGCAGGTCAACGGAGCGCTGTCGACTCCGGGCGATTACTTCATGATGACCGGCGGCCTCAACGGCACCGGGATCATCACCACGCCGTTCTTCACCAGCGTGGCCGGAACGATCTCGCCCGGTGCGGTTGGTAACGTCGGCAATGTCGGCACGCTGACTTTCCGCGGCAACACCATCTTCGCTTCGGGCACCACGCTGATGATCGATCTTGGCGCTACCAGCGTGAATGACCGGGTGGTGGTTCAGGCGAACGGCGCCACCGGCGGCGTTGCCAATCTTGGCGGTGCTGTAATTTTCTCGATCAACAGCGGCACCATGCCGCGGGCCGGGGATACCTATACGTTCCTGACCGCGCAGAACGGCGTCACCGGGGCATTCACGGCCAGCGCCTCGCTCAGCGCGATCCTGCGCCCGACGCTGATCTATTCGCCCAACGCAGTGGCGGTGCAGATCACGGCAGGCACCTATGCCAGCGTGGTTGATCCATCTTCGGCGGTGCAGACCAGCTATGCATCGCTGATGGACGGAAACCGCGCGGGCTATTCCGGTCCGCTGGCCGGGCTTTATGGTCCGCTCGATCTGCAAAGCCAGTCGGCTATCCGCGCCTTCTTTGAAAGCGCGGCGCCGCGCACCGAAAGCCTGCGGACGGCGTCGGGTGTGGTGGCAACCGGCACGACCGACCGGTTCTTCCGCCAACGGATCCATGCGGTCGAGCCGGGCAGCAGCACTGGCAAGCTGGCGGTGATCGGCCGCCCGCTGAACCTGGCCAGCAGCAACGGGGTGGCCCGGATGGCCGCGCCGGCTGATGCCGGACTTGGTTATGACACCGAAGGCAGCATGAGCGCCGCCAAACTGCCTGATAGCATGAGCGGATACCTCGCAGCCGGTTACCTCAACGGCAATTCGGCCCCGATGCCGGCCATGGCCTCCAGCGGGCGCGATACCTTCGATGGCTGGTTCGTGGCGGGCGGTCTGGAAACCGCGCTGGGCGATAATGCCACCGGCGGGTTTGGGCTGTCCTATGCCAAGGTTGATGGCACCACCGGCGGCGCCCCGCAAACCGCTGGATCCAGCCTGATCCAAGGCACGATCTATGTCGCGGTTGGCAATGACAAGGGGCTGCGGGCCGATGCGCGGTTCAGTGCCGGTCTGCTCTCAACCAACAGCAGCCGCACGGTCACGCTGGTCGCCACGCCCTATACCCTGATGCTTGACGATGATTCGCTGGCGATCACGGCAGAGGCCGGACTGGGCTTTGATCTGGCCAAGAGCGCCAGCTTCTCAGTCGTGCCGCGGGTTTCGCTGCGCTATGAAAACATCGGCTTTGACAAGTCGGTTGAACGCGGCGGGCCGATGGCGATGGTCTATGACCGCGATGCTTACGAAGCGCTTGAAGGCCGGGCCGGGATCAGCTTCAGCGGCAAGGGCGGCAAAGTGCGTCCGTTCCTCGAAGCCAGCTATGTCCATGACTTCATGGACCAGCCGACCACGTTTGGGGCCAGCTTTGCCGGGGGCGGTGCCATCGCGCCGTTCGCGCTGGCTGGGACCGATAACGATTGGGCCGAAGTCAGCGGCGGGATCGCGATTGATCTGGGTGCCAAGGCTGAAATCGCGCTTGAAGCCGATACCACGGTGATGCGCGACGATTTCCGCAACCAAAGCTACCGTGCGCGGGTTACCGTCCGGTTCTGATCGGGCGTTAAGGCAAAACGAGGGCGGGACGCGGGCACGCGTTCCGCCCCATTTGCTATGCGGCAGGAACGGGGGGCATCGGCTGCTTTCCTACAGGCAATGATTGTGGCAGCAGAGAATGCGTCCGGGCAATCGCGAACAAGCGCATCAAATTGCCGACGCGCACGTTCAAATAGTTGTTTCATAATGACAAGTTATGATTTTGAGGTGCCTCCAGGCCCTGCTTGAGCGGGGCTGGTGTGCGCTTCTACCGCGCTTGACCCGCTCTAGACCAGTTTGTGCAGGGTTTGAGCAGGCTTTGGATCTCAGGCCCGCTGCACCGGCCGCCCCGCCGCGCAAACCAGCGCTGCAATGCCGCTGCCCAGCACCAGCTGCCAGGGGAAGGCCACGCCCTTCAGCGCCAGTGGCAGACCCACCGCGTCGATCACAAACGGCTGAAACGCCAACACGGTCAGGAACCCGGCAGCGAACGCCGCGATCACGCTGGCCGAATTGCCGCGCTGCGTGAACAGTGCCACGCCGTAAACTCCCAACAGTCCGGAATAGGCAAAGGCCATCACCCCCAGCACAAAATCGAGCAATGCACTGTCGGCATAGCGCTGCCAGTAATACGACAGGATCGCCATTCCGAACAGCGCCGCGCCCAGCACCACGCTGGCGATCCGGCCCATCCGCACGAAATGCGCCTCGGCCTTTACCCCCGCAAATGGCCGGTACAAATCGTTGACCAAGACCGCCGACATCGAGATCAACCCCGAATTGATCGCCGCCGCCGCGATCACCCCGACCGTCACAAAACCGCGCAGTCCCGGCGGAATTTCGGTCAGGATATAGTGCATGAACACGGTCACCTTCTCGCCCCGGAACGATCCCGCCGCCGCGCCCTGATAGTGCAGGTACAGCAGCGATCCGATCACCAGAAACAGCAGGATCACCGGCAGCGATAACCAGACCGAGGCATAGAGCGAACGCGCGCCTTTCTTGGCATCCTCGCAGGCCAGCAACCGCTGGGTGATGTCCTGATCGAGGCCTGAACTCGCAAGGTTCAGCAGCATCACGCCCGTCAGCACTGCAAACAGCCCCCACGGCGCCGACAGGTCAAACGTGGGGTTGATCACGGTCAGCTTGTCGGCCTTTGCCAAGGTGTCGAAGGCTTGACCCAACGTCAGATCCAGCCCGCTCCACAGGTGCCAGGCCACCAGCAGCGCCGCGCCGACGTAGAGCACCACCTGCACCAGATCGCTCCAGATCACTGATTCCAGCCCGCCCATGAAAGTGAACACCAAGCCAAACACCAGCAGTGCAAAGGCGGCCATGGCGATATGCTGCGGCGTCACATCCAGAAACAGGATCATCGAAACCGCGATCGCCGCCAGATACAGCCGCGCCCCGCTCGCAAAGATCCGCCCGATCAGATACATCACCGCCGCCGCCCGCCGCGCAGTGGCGTCAAAGCGCACTTCCAGCAGTTCGTAGACCGTGGTGACCTTTAGCGCATAGAATCGCGGGATCAGGACATTGGCGACAATCCACGCCGCGATCAGCGCGCCTGCAACTCCGCCCAGATAGGTGTAATTGCCCCGGAACGAATTGTCCGGCACCCCCAAAAAGGTCGCCGCCGATTGCACGGTCGACAGCACCGAAACCGCCACCAGCCAGGTCGGCGCGTGGTGCCCGGCCAGAAAGTAATCCTCGGCCTTCATCCCGCGCCGGGTGGTCAGCCAGCCCGCCGCCGCCAGCAGCGCAACATAGCCCGCCAGAACCGCCCAGTCGGCTGGGGTAAAACTGGTGTGCATAGTGCGGCCCCCTCAGCCCCGCCTCACACCACAGAATGGCGCAGGGCGCAAATGGCGGCGGCACCGGCTGGGGTAGGGCCGGGTCGGCACCGATGCCGCCGCAGGTTGGCCCGGTCAGGCTGGGCTGGGGGCTTTGCTGGCCGGGCGAGGGGGATGCGCGAGCAGCGCGTCCATCTGACGTTTCAGCCGGGCATTTTCAGCGCGCAGCCGGACCAGCTCCAGTTCTTGCGCGCTGGCCTTCCTGCGGCGCGGGGCAGGGCGGGCCGTGGGAACGCCGCCCAGCCCATCCCACAACGCTTGCATCCGGGCACTGAGCCAGTCGGCCAGCAAGGCGGGCAATCCGCCGCTCCGGTGTTTGACCAGTGCGCGGCCTTTGGCGGCGGGTGCGGCCAGTGCCAGCGGCTCTGCTTGATTGGGCAAGGTCAACGCCGAGATCAACTTGGGCCCGCGCGGCGGCGGTTTGCCGCGGGCCTTGGCCTTGCGCTGGGCCTTGCGCCGGACGGCGGCGGGCTTACGCTTTTTGACCAACGGTTTTGGCCGGGGTGGAACCGCGAACAACACCGCAAGGGAAGGCTCAACCGCGGGTGGGGGCGCGGCAGGCTCAACGCCGCGAATCAAAGCCCCGCGATGCGGCGGCACGGCAACGTCGGCGGGATACGTCGGAGCCTTGGCGCTGGGCGGCCGAACTGTGGCGGCGTGGCGGTTACGCTGATTGTGCATCTGCAAGCACTCCCCGGATGTGGTCCATTTAGGATTGCAATTGCTGGTTAAATACCACACCGCTCGCCGGGCAACACGGCCAGTTGGCTCCGATTCGGAACGGAATTGGAGCAAAGCCTTGGGGATAGTTGACGGTGCCTGCGGGCTTTCCTGACTTGCCTTGGGGGTGCGACTCTGCTAGCCGCCCGCCGGTTCGAGCCGTTCCTGTAAGGGAAACGGCGCGTTTTCGTTTTGATTCGTTTGTTTGATTCAGAAGGCAATCCCCCGCACCGGACAGCAGCGGGGTTCTGGCCTTTTGCCTATGAGGTGGTTCGGTTTATGCAAATTCTCGTCCGCGACAACAATGTCGAGCAGGCCCTGCGCGCGCTCAAGAAGAAGCTGCAGCGCGAAGGCGTGTACCGCGAGATGAAGCTTCGTCGTCACTACGAAAAGCCGTCGGAAAAGCGTGCCCGTGAAAAGGCTGCTGCCGTGCGCCGCGCTCGCAAGATGGAGCGCAAGCGGATGGAACGCGACGGGGTTAAATAGGCCCGGTTTCACGCTTGAACCAAGGCGTGTGATAAGCCATGAGGGCGCGGTGCAATTCCGCGCCCTTTCGCTTATCTGCGGGGCGCAACTACCAGACGCTAATCGACCAGACGCTAATACCAGACAGGGATATCCATGACCGAAATCACCCGCGTACCGCTTGCCCCGATTGCCAAGGGCGCGTTGACCAAGCTTTGGCTGGGCGTTGCCGCCGCTGCACTGGCCGCTGGCGGCGTGGTCTGGGCCTCGATGCCCCCCGGCGTTGATGTGACCACGGTTCAGGCTGGCCAGGGCGCTTCGCCCGGTGCAACCGACGTGGTGACGATCAATTACAAGGGCACTCTGCCCGATGGCAGCACCTTTGATGAAGGCAAGGCTGCCAAGCTGCCGATGACCGGGATCATCCCCGGCTTCGTCCAGGCGCTGGAAAACACGCAGGTTGGCGGCAAGTACAAGGCCGTGATCCCCGCTGAGCTGGCCTATGGCAAAGAAGGCGCGCCGGGCATCCCGGCCAACACCGATCTGACCTTTGAGATCGAATTGCTCAAAATCCAGCCGCGCGAACAGGCCGAAGCTGAAATGCGCGCCGAGCAAATGAAGGCGGCACAAGCCGCTGAGGCTGAAGCCAAGAAGAGCGGCAAGAAGCCCGCGTCGGACCTGCCGCCCGGAATGCCTGATCCGATCGAAATGCAAGGCGCGCCCGGTCCGCAGTAAGTTTCCCCGTTTCTAAAGTGAGTTGATGCAATGTCGGTCGATACAGCCACCGTGGCCAAAATCGCCGCGCTGGCCCGGATCAAGGTGTCCGAGGCTGAGCTGGCAGCGATGGTCCCCGAACTCAACGGGATCCTCGCCTGGGTCGAACAGCTGGGCGAGGTTGACGTCGCCGGGATCGAGCCGATGACCGCGGTAATCGCCAACCAGCTGCGCTTGCGGCCCGACGTGATTGGCGCCGATCCGCTGACCGGCGGTGGGCTCCGCGATGCGGTGCTGGCCAATGCCCCAGCGGCCGAGCATGGCTTTTTCGGCGTGCCCAAGGTGATTGAATGATGTCCAATTTGACTGATCTGGGCGTCGCCGCGATCCGCGATGGTGTGGCGGGCGGCGAATTCTCCGCCGTTGAAGTGGCCGAGGCGTTCAACGCCAATGTCGCCGCCGCGTCCTTGCTCAACGCGTTCATCGTCACCACGCCTGATCACGCCATCGCCGCCGCCAAGGCCGCTGACGCCAAGCGCGCTGCGGGCCAGCCGCTGGGCAAGCTGGGCGGCGTGCCGATCGGGATGAAGGATCTGTTCGCCACAAAAGGCGTCCAGACCACCGCGGCCAGCCACATCCTCGAAGGCTTTATCCCGGAATACGAGAGCACCGTCTCGGCCAAGCTGTGGGATGCGGGCGCGGGGATGCTGGGCAAGCTCAATCTCGATCAGTTCGCGATGGGCTCGTCTAACGAGACCAGCTATTTCGGCAATGTCATTTCACCGTGGCGGCGCAACGATGGCGGCAATGCGGCGCTGGCCCCGGGCGGGTCATCGGGCGGTAGCTCCACGGCTGTCGCTGCACGGCTCGCTCCGGCTGCGACCGGCACAGACACCGGCGGCTCGATCCGTCAGCCCGCGGCTTTCACTGGCATTTCGGGCATCAAGCCGACCTATGGCCGATGCAGCCGCTGGGGCATCGTCGCTTTCGCTTCCAGCCTCGATCAGGCCGGACCGATGGCGCGCGACGTGCGGGATTGCGCGATCATGCTGGAGGCGATGGCCGGGTTCGATCCCAAGGACGCGACCAGCCTCGATCTGGCCGTGCCCAATTGGGAAGCCGGGCTGAACGGCGATCTGCGCGGCAAGAAAGTAGGCATTCCGCGCGAATACCGGATGGACGGAATGGACGCGGACGTTTCCGCCAGCTGGGATCGCGGGATCGCATGGCTCCGCGATGCTGGCGCTGAAATCGTCGAGATCAGCCTGCCGCACACCAAATATGCGCTGCCAGCGTACTACATCATTGCGCCTGCCGAAGCATCTTCCAACCTCGCCCGCTATGACGGGGTGCGGTACGGCCTGCGTGATCTGCCCGATGGGGCGGGCCTGCAGGATATGTACGCCGCAACCCGTGCCGCCGGGTTCGGGGCAGAGGTCAAGCGCCGGATCCTGATCGGCACCTACGTGCTCAGCGCGGGCTTCTATGATGCTTATTATACGCAGGCCCAAAAGGTCCGCACCCTGATCGCGCATGATTTCAAAAACGCCTTCACCCAATGCGACGTGATCCTCGCACCCACCGCGCCAACCGCCGCCTTTGGTCTGGGCGAAAAGAGCGACGATCCGTTGGCGATGTATCTGAACGATGTGTTCGCGGTGCCCGCCTCATTGGCTGGGCTGCCTGCGATGTCGGTCCCTGCCGGGCTGAACCGCGAGGGTCTGCCGCTTGGGCTGCAGATCATCGGGCGTGAGTTCGACGAGCAGGGCGTGCTGAATGCAGGCCTCGCGATCGAGGCGCGGGCGCAGTTCACGGCTAAGCCGGAGCGGTGGTGGTGAGCTGGCTCGAATCCAGCGATGATCAGCGTGACAAGACGCTTGGTCTCGCCGGGTTGCTCGCTGGCATTCACAGTCTTCGGATTCTTGCTGAACGCGGTCTGGCGGAACCTCACGACATCCAGGTGGCGGTCGATGGGATGAAGTCAGTTCTTGCGCAGATTCCTGCAGGCTCGATGGATGCTGGACAACTTGGCAATCTCGAAGCCTTGATCGACAGCCTTGTAATGGCCGCACATAATGCGCGCCGAAACACTGACGGATAGAAATGATGAGCAACTATCGCATCCACGGCGCAACGGGCGAATGGGAGGTCGTGATCGGCCTTGAGGTTCATGCCCAGATCGCCAGCCAGTCCAAGCTGTTTTCCGGCGCGGCGACCGCGTTCGGGGCGGAGCCGAATTCGCAGGTTTCGCTGGTCGACGCCGCGATGCACGCGCGCCGTCCGCCTGTGTGCATGGGATGCAGCAGATTAGCGAGCTGTGGCTGCACAGCTGCATGCTCACTGCACGCCTTCCGCTTGCCTGGATGGCATTGCTGTCCAATGCCAGGGCAGTCAGCGTGCT